>CAYLRS010000033.1:0-9827 GCA_964385895.1 uncultured Dehalococcoidales bacterium | reverse complement strand
CACATCCCTTGCACCTGTCTTGTCTATAGATGCATATCCCAGAGGTTCTGCTACAGGGTTATAGTCAAATGGTTTTCGCCATAGCTTCATGATTCGTAATGTAGTATAGCAACACTTGAAATGGCAGACAAGATGAAAATGAAGACATGTTCATCAAATTAGATGTCTCCCTGCGGGTCAAGGCAAAGCTAGACCGACAATATGCTTTCGCCCACGTTTATCGAATAAGTCCTGCTATGCCATGTATACTATTAATGAGTAACGCAAATTCGCGTGCGTATTCGTCTTTGTCCAATTTTTCAAGGTAATCTAAATCCCTGTCTTTCTCTCTAAGCACTGATAGTATAGCCTCAGGATTTTTCCCACTGCCGGCTTCCGAATTGACGATTTCGTCCCAGCTTAGGAGTTTTTCTCTATACAACTGCAGTCGCTCCAGTCCGTTGTCATAGCACCCAAAATGACCATAGCACAGCCTTTCAGGTTTGAGTTCAATGAGCTTGTCTACGGAGGCGATGGTCTCTTCGAGTTTAAATGGCGGCGGTGTTGCAGGCCTGATTGCCCCGTTAATACAGACTCCCGCTGCTTCACCTGCCAGAAGTATGCTATTTGCCCTTTCGAACAGGCTCAAATGATGAACAGCATGGCCGGGAGTAAAATATATCTCCAGATCTTGGCCGCCGCCCAGATCAAGTTTCATGCGGTCCGCGACGGCCGTAATCCTGTTTTCGGGTATTGGTTCCATCTGTCCATATTTATGGGCCAGGTCGCCCAGGGTTTTCAGGCTGGCATTCCACAGCATCCTGGGATCAACCAGGTGAGAGCGAGCTCGACTATGGGCCACGATCGTGGCATTAGGCATCTCTTTGATTATTGCTCCAGTACCGCCAGCGTGGTCCAGATGGATATGCGTGAGCACAATGTAATCGATCTCATGGGGTCTTACACCAATTTTGGTTAGGCCGTAGAGCAGTTCAGGTATGGCTACTGCGGGTCCGGGATCGACGATGGCATTCTTCTCGCCAAGGAGCAGGTAACTTCCAATGAATCTACCATAGCCGGGTATAGTAGGCTGCAGATCCAACAATTTCAGATTCGGTGTGATAGCGAAGACTTCGATCTCGGTTATCCCCCTTGTCCTTATAAATGTATACCTTTAGCAGGCCTTTGTGAAGGTCTGTTGCATAATGCTTAATACGGTGCCCATATTTATGAAAATTTGTTGTCGTAAGGAGACGGGCGTAAAATTCAATCGGCAGATAGTGTATTTGATTGCTGACATATCCCCGATGTTTTCAAAGGCCGAGTAAGAACTATACAAGGAGGAAATACGTGGATTTCAGGTTCACCGATGAACAGGAGATGCTGAGAGATAAGGTGGGGAAGTTTGCCCACTTATAAGAGACCGAAATCAATTCAGTTTATGGACTCATTGCCAGAGAGTACAGTTGGTAAAATATTAAGGAGAGAGCTAAGAAAAATTGGCTGAGTCCAGAAATATCAGGAAACGAGAAATTAAATAGGAATCAGTTACTAAAACAGCCTGTTTGTTAACGGCTAGAAGAAACTTCGTTTTGAATGAATGCGGCAATTTTGCTGATCGGAACGCCTGGACCGAACACTGCTTTTATGCCTAATTTTTGTAATTTGGGATATCTTCGTCCGGTATTATTCCGCCAGCAATAATCACGACTTCGTTCAATCCTTTCTCTTTAAGCCCTTTAACAATCTGGGGGAAAAGCGCAAGGTGGGCGCCTGAAAATATGCTCAAGCCCACGACGTCAACGTCTTCCTGGACCGCGGCGGCTATGATCGCCTCCGGCGTCTGCCTTATACCGGTGTAGATAACCTCCATGCCGGCATCCATCAACGACCTTGCCACCACCTTGGCCCCGCGGTCATGTCCATCCAAGCCGGGCTTGGCTACCAGTACTCTTATCCTTTTATCAGTCCCCATTGTTATGCTCCTTCCGGATTAAAAAACCAGGAACTCCTTATGTGTGCCAAATACCGCGCGCAACACATCACATATCTCACCTCCGCTGGCATATGCCTCAACACATTCAAGAAATGCAGGCATGGTATTATCGTTGCTCACGGCTACCCGTTTCAGGTTATCCAGGGCATGTGACACGCGTTTATTATCCCGGCTGGCTTTGATGCCCGCGAGATTAGCTTTCTGGGCTTTTTCCTGTTCAGCAGCAATCCTGGTAAGCCCTGCTATTTTAGGTGTTGAAGAAACGAATTTATTGACTCCAACGACTACTGATTGGCCGTTGTCTATACTTTTTTGCTGGCGATAGGAATTTTCCTGAATTTCCCTTTGCTGATATCCCTGTTCAATGGCAGTTACGGCGCCTCCCAATTTTTCAATCCTGTCAATATAGTCCATGGCTTCCCTTTCCAAAGAATCGGTCAGGTGCTCGATAAAGTAGGAACCTCCCAATGGGTCAACAACGTCTCCAAGGCCATTTTCATAAGCAAGCATCTGCTGTGTGCGCAAGGCGATGGTGACTGCCTCCTCGGACGGGGTGGCAAAGGCCTCATCAAACGAGTTGGTATGCAGGGACTGCGTCCCGCCTAAAATAGCAGCCAGCGCCTGGACCGCCACCCTGACTATATTGTTATATGGCTGCTGCGCGGTCAGGGTACAACCGGCAGTCTGAGTATGAAACCTCAGCATCATGGACCTGGCATCCGCAGCCGAGAACCGCTCTTTCATTATCCTTGCCCAAAGCCTGCGCGCCGCCCGGAATTTAGCGATCTCCTCAAACAGGTTATTGTGGCTGTCAAAGAAAAACGACAGGCGGCACGCGAAGTCGTCCACGTTTAACCCGGCTTTGATAGCAGCCTCAACGTAGGCGATGGCATTGGCCAGTGTAAAGGCTATCTCCTGTGCTGCTGTCGACCCCGCCTCCCTGATGTGGTAGCCGCTGATACTGATGGTATTCCAACGCGGAACATTCCTGCTGCAATAATCGAATATATCGGTGGTCAGCCGCATGGACGGGCGCGGCGGAAAGATATAGGTTCCCCTGGCTATATATTCCTTAAGTATATCGTTTTGAATTGTGCCTTCCAGTTTAGTTATGTCAACACCCTGCCTTTTTGCCAGGGCAATGTACATGCTGAGTAAAACCGGCGCGGTGGAATTGATGGTCATGGATGTGCTGACCTTGTTGAGCGGGATATCCTTAAACAGTGTCTCCATGTCCTGCAGGGTATCTATGGCTACCCCGACCCTGCCAACCTCACCTGCCGCCAGGGGGTGATCAGAATCGTATCCCAGTTGTGTTGGTAGATCGAAAGCTACGCTCAAACCCGTCTGCCCCTGCTCAAGGAGAAAGCGAAACCTCCTGTTGGATTCCCCGGCAGTGGCAAAACCGGCGTACTGGCGCATGGTCCAGAACCTGCTGCGGTACATGGAAGGCTGTATACCACGGGTAAACGGGTATTCCCCGGGGTAACCCAGGCCGGTTAAATAATCGTAACCGGGCAGATCTTCAGGCGTGTAAGCCTGCTCGATATCCAACCCTGACGTCGTGCTAAAGCTACTGCTCCTCTCGGGGAAATTAGTCAATGCCTTAGCTAAGGTTGTCTTTTGCCAATCTGATTTACTGTTGCTCATTGTTAATTCCTCTCACGATGACTCTTGCTGCTAATTGCAAATTCCTGGTCTTATTCACTATTTATTAAAATGGCCGGGCCGCCATCCATTATAACTCGATTTAACGGAAATATATTAGGCGGGGCGCAATACCCTTTAACATGGCAGTTTATTACTTAATAGAATAGCCGCGTTACAGCGAATTTATCCCACAGCAACATGACAAAGAAATCAAGAACAGACCCGCAAGCCATGGTCAGGCAAATGCTGGCCGGGGATGAGGTTGCACTTGCAAGACTGATCACCCTGGTCGAATCAGGCGGTGCTGAAGTTCCGGAGATATTGCAGCTTATCCTCCCGCATACCGGCAGGGCATTCAGGCTGGGAGTTACCGGCTCACCGGGAGCCGGGAAAAGTACCCTGATAGAGAAGCTGACTGCGGTGTACAGGCAGCATGGTAACAGCCTGGGAATAGTGGGCGTCGATCCTACCGCCCCTTCACAGGCGGGGCTTTACTGGGCGACAGGATACGCATGGGAAGCCATTCCACCGATTCCAGGGTCTTCATCCGCAGTATGGCTACCAGGGGATTTTCGGGCGGGTTGGCCTCTGCGCTCAGGGGCGTACTTAAACTGCTGGATGCCTATGGTAAAGAGCTGTTAATTATAGAGACGGCGGGCACAGGCCAATCTGAGATCGATATCATGCAGGTCGCGGATGCCGTGATAGTGGTTTTAACGCCGGAGGGCGGCGATGTACTGCAGGCCATGAAAGCGGGCATAATGGAGATTGGTGATATCTATGTGGTAAACAAGGCTGACCGCCCCGGTGCTAATCAGATTGTTGCTGCCCTGAAAAGCATACTCAGTCTGCAAACCCAGTCCAAAAATGAACCAGTGATTTTAACCACAGAAGCGGTAAATGATGTAGGCATAGTAGATCTATTTGAACACATCGAGAGCACTCATAAGATGCTTTCAGAAACCGGACAACTAATTGCTCGTAGGCGACAGCAAAGATACTGGGAGTTTGTAGAGTCAATAGAACAAAGGATATTCAGGCAACTTTCTGAATTCATAAATACTGATGCAACGATTGCAGAATATCTTTCGGGAGTGGAAGATGGGAAGGTAGCCCCCTATATTGCAGCCGATGAATTTATGAACAAAGGCTTGTCTACGATGTGGGCAAAGAAACTTAAAGAGTAACTCTAAAAACCTGATGAACGCTACATTCTATACCACCACATGCCCCTGGTTAATATAGCCCATGTCCTCTTCCATCAGCTTTACGATGTGGCCATTGAGGACCTTCTTCATCTCCCCCACTATCCACCTGCCTTTATTTAAGCCTTTAGCAAAGGCCATGACCTCATCCATCAGTGAATCGTTGTTATAGGTAGCTACTATTAAATGATTTGCCGCACACTCGGCGCCTGTAAGCCGGCTGCCGGTAAGAATCAGTTCTTCTACAATATACATGGGCAAGACGCTCTTTAACAGGGCACTGGTGCCAGGTACGATAGGATAGCCCCTATCGATTACAGGAATACAAAAAAAGCCCCTGTCCGACCTCATAAAGCGGAAATCGAAGCAGCAGCTGAGTACGGCCCCGCCACCGAAGACATGGCCGTTGATCGCAGCGATGGTTATCAGAGGATAGGTCAGCAAACGCCTGCGTAGCCCGATATCCCTGGACAGGAATTCATTGACAACCTCTTTGTCGCCTGTAGTCAGCCTAGCGCTGATCCAATCGAGATCAAATCCATTTGACCAAATATGCGTGTGTCCGGACCTTACCACCAGCGTCAGGGCTTCCGTCTCCTTCTCTACCTTATCCAGCATTGCAAGGAAGGAGTTACACATATCGAGGTTAAGTTTATTATCCTCCTCGTTCATGGTAACAACGGCCACCCTATCTTCCAACTTTAAATCAAGCTTCGCCATATTACGATCTCATCTGGCCTTATAATTCGGTTTTCTTTTCTCCAGAAATGCCTTTGCACCCTCTTTCTGGTCGTCTGTACTGAAGCAAAGAGCGAAGAGATCACGCTCATAATCCATGCCTATAGATAGCGGCATATCCAGAGATTTATTCACGGCTATCTTTGCCAGCTTTAGTATTGCAGGACTGTTCTTAAGGATATCCTGGATGAGTTTCTCGGTAGCCTCGATCAGTTTACCACGGGGGACGACCTGATTAATCATTCCAAGCGTCAAAGCTTCCCCGGCTGAGATACTACGGCCACTGAAAATCAGTTCCTTGGCTTTCTTTTCTCCAATGAGACGGGGCAGTATCTGAGTGCCTCCACCCCCCGGTATAATGCCAATCCTTATCTCCGGTTGTCCGAATTGCGCGTCTTCCGCGGCGATTACAATATCGCAAGCCAGGACTAACTCACAGCCTCCGCCCAAAGCTAAACCATTTACTGCGGCTATAACAGGCTTGGGTAAGTCCCTTATCACATCACATGGCCGCCTTTTCCCTTTCTCTTTTATTATATCGGCAGGAAATCTCTTAGGAAACTCGCTTATATCAGCTCCGGCACTGAATGCTTTCTCGCCGGCGCCGGTAATTACGACTACATGTATTTCATCATCATTTCTGGCAGATTCAAGAGCTTCGACCACCTCACCGCGCAGCAAATCATTCTGGGCATTTAGCACTTCGGGCCGGTTAAGGGTAATCCATACCACATCGCTTTTCTTCTCATAAATAATCGTCTTAAATTCACCGGTCATAATTTTCACCTCTTGGCGCATGTTGTTACGCTTGATTTGTTAAGATAAGACGAAAAGGCCAGCCGCTAATTTGCCGCCCTCTACTTTTTTACCACCTGGAAAGTACGTCACGCCAGAAATCATCTTTTACAACCTCTATCAGCTTCATTATAGCCACCGGATTAAAAAAGTGCATGCCTACGACCTTATCAGGTCTTTTTTGTCGCTGGGCGACATCTTACATGCAGGATTCAATTTTTCTTCCTCGCGGTAATTAAACCTGATTATAACATGAGCACATGTGGGATGGAACTCAGGCGATACCTAAACCTACGAAATTGCACGGGTTTGTAATATAATCTTTATCCTGGTGTTGAATTATTAATAAAGGAGATATGAAGATGGAATTCGATCTGTCTGAAGAACAAAAGATGCTCAAGGACGCCATGCATAGCTTCGCCGAGAAAGAAGTCGCACCTTTGGTCGACGAATCAGAAAAGACGTCGACTTTTCCCGTTAAATTGTTCCCCATAATGGGCGACCTTGGCTATCTCTGCCTTAGCTATTCGCCCCAATACGGCGCAGCCGGTATGGGTAAGATAGGCGAGTGCATCGCCGTTGAAGAGGTTGCCTATTATTCCGTGGGCATAGCTGCCGCTACCATGGTACAGGGGGGTATCGGCACGGCAGCTATATATCACCACGGCACTGAAGCGCAGAAGCAGAAGTACCTGGTACCGGCCATTAAGGGACGCAAAATAGCCTCCTTCGGGCTCACTGAACCCAATGCCGGCTCTGATGCTGCCGCATTGCAGACCACGGCAACAAAAAGAAACGGCAAATATTATCTGAACGGGACTAAAATCTTCATTACCAATGGAAATATCAGTGACTTTGTGGTTACGGCTGCATATACGGATAAGAGCAAAGGTTCCCGCGCCGGAATGAGCCTGTTCATTGTTGAAAAGGATACGCCGGGATTCACACGGTCCAAGCTGTACAAGTTCTGCGCCCGCTCCAGTGAGATCGCCGAACTGATCTTTGAGGACTGCGCCGTGCCCGCGGAAAATCTCATCGGCGAGGAAGGCCAGGGATTTCCCTATGTTATGCAGTCGCTTACAGGGGGCAGGATATCTCACGCAGCAAGAAGCCTGGGCCTGGCGCGGGCAGCCTACGACAATGCACTCTCCTATGCCCAGAAAAGGGTACAGTTCGGGCAGGCCATCGCCACCTTCCAGGCTAACTCTTTTAAGCTGGCGCGTATGGCGATGGAGATTGACTCTGCCCGATGGATGCTCTACCGCGCCGCATGGCTGTACGACCAGGGAAGGCCACACCTGAGGGAAGCAGCAATGGCGAAACTGCATGCGAGCGAAGTGGCCGCACGCACCACCATGGAAGCGCTGCAGATAAATGGCGGATACGGACTGATGGAAGACTCTGTAGTTCAACGCTATTTCAGGGATGCCAGGCTGGGAACAATTACGGAAGGCACATCGGAGATACAATTACGCGTTATCGCACGTGAAATCGGCATCCGCTAGATTCACATAAAAGATATAGTATCGTATCAGCACGAGCCATTAATGAAATGATGACTTAATCATATACAATGACATGATCATTTTGTAATAAATATGACTTTCGAAATTTGGATTGGCAGGGAGGGAAATGATGAGCAAAGTAGTTGTAACAAGCGCGGTACGTTCGGCTATCGGCAATTTTGGGGGTGCTTTGCGTACTGTACCCGCCTACGACCTGGCAGCCCCGGTTCTCAATGAGACGGTAAAAAGGTCTTCGATTGAACCGAAATCGGTGGATGCAGTGATACTGGCACAGAATTACCAGAGTGGAGAATACGTAAACATCGCCCGCATGTCGCTGCTAAAGGCGGGATGGCCGGTAGAAACCGTAGGGTTTACTATCGACCGACGCTGTCCGGGCGGGCTTGATGCCATTACCTTCGCAACTATGATGATTCAAACAGGTAATGCTGACATTATGGTCGCAGGTGGTGCGGAGAGTATGAGCACCACAGAGTTTTATCTAAAAGGTGATATAAGATGGTCGCTGGGCGGGACAGGTGATATGCCGAAAGGACACGGCAGCCTTTCCACATGGTCAATACCCATGTACGATAGGATGATGAGGGGCAGGGTGATGTCTCAACCGGAGGAAAGATTCGGCATATTACAGTCAATGATGACCTGGGCCGAGACTGCTGCCAAAGAACATGGCCTGAGCAGGACCGAGGTAGATAATTGGGCGTTAATCAGTAATCAGCGCGCTTGCAGCGCCATAGAATCGGGGAAATTTAAGGAAGAGATAGTGCCTGTCCCGGTTTCGCAGGCAAAAGGCGAGCCTGTATTATTCAGCGTAGACGAGCGCCCGCGTCGCGATACCAGCATGGAAACGCTGGCCAAACTAAAGCCCGTGCAGGGAGGAGTGTGTACTGCGGCAAATTCGTCTGGCGAGAATGACGGGGCTGCAGCCTGTGTCTTAATGTCAGAAGGGAAGACCAAAAGCTTGGGTCTAAAGCCTTTGGCTTCCGTAAAAGCTTTTGCCTATAGTGGAGTCGACCCCCGGATGGCCTGGAAGTCCGTGACGGTGGCGGTCAATATGACGCTAAAAAAAACGGGGCTGACACTGAAGCAGATTGATCTTATCGAAATACACGAGGCCTTTAGCGCTCAAATACTGGCCAATTTTAAAGAGCTTGGCATAACTGATAAAGATCAGGAACGCGTTAATGTCAACGGTTCATGTATCGCACTCGGTCATCCCCTGGGTGCTACAGGGGCACGTATCCTTACCACGCTGGTTCATGAAATGCAAAGACGGGATGCCAAGACTGGGCTCATCGCTATATGCGGTGGAGGTGGAATGGGCATATGTGCAATTTTTGAGAGGGCATAATGTTCTTGAAGCAACTTGGAAAGAAACAGCCTGGAGCTATTTATATTTAGAGGGTTCTAGGCCGTGCAGGAATCGAACCTGCGACCCACTGATTAAAAGTCAGTTGCTCTACCAACTGAGCTAACGGCCCCTGTTCTACTATCACTGTTAGCCACCTTTACAAATTGTCTGCCTATATTACTGCCGGCTAACCTTCCAAATGAGGTAATTTTAAACCAGAGAGAAAGTTTATCATAATCACATTCGGCAGGCAATTTAAACAGGTACATAAATTCTGGGGCGAACTTCACGATTATTTTAATATATAATATAGAAGATGGAACAACCGGTATATAGTCCGCGATTAAAGCGATCGGAGATGAAGACTAGCTCATCTCAGGTTGAAACTGGTAAAATTCTCATCTAATCAAAAGGAGGTGGAGGTGAGTCACAAAAGTGGCTTGTTCTACAAGTCTATCCTCCTGCTCCTGGCCTTATTGCTGACACTGCCCTTCCTGACGCTCTGCACCGGCCGTGCTGAAGCGCAAAAGGAGGAACCTACCCTGTGCTCGTTTTTTCCTAAAGGCGGTGAATTAGGTTATCAGCAT
>CAYLRS010000032.1:0-9833 GCA_964385895.1 uncultured Dehalococcoidales bacterium | reverse complement strand
GTAACATTCAGACTCAGCGAGATGCTATGCAATCTGCGGGTTATGCCGGAGTTATAAGTAATTTTTCCACAAAGTAGAAGATTTTTTCCACAAATGATTGGTGTACCATCAGGAAGTCTTGCTGGATTTCATAATGTTTCTGATGTCCTCGATGGCTTTACTCAGCTGTGAATTAGCACCTATTTCAGAAGCTATTTTCTCGCAGCCATGTATGACTGTGGAATGATCCCGGCCGCCAAGAATTTGACCGACCTCGGTGAGGCTTGAGTGGTTCTGCTGACGAATCAAGTACATAGCTATGTGACGCACCCTGGAGGTTTTCAAATCCCTTTTCTTGCCGGTTATATCCTCTGGAGGAACTGCAAAATAGTCGGCTACCGCATTAACTATCGTAACGGGGGTATAGCGGGCTTCACTCTGTTTTGAAAGTGAAAGCAAGTCAGCCAGGACCTGCTTGGCTGCGTTCAGGTCCATATTCGCATTGTTCAACCTGGCGTAAGTTGCCAGGCGGATTAAAGCTCCTTCAAGCTCCCTGACATTGCGGTGAAAATAGGTGGCCATGAAATTCAAAATAGAGGGGTCAAAATTGGATTTTAATTGATGTGCTTTTAGCTCAAGTATAACAAGCCGGGTCTTATGGTCGGGCGGGTATATATCGGCAATTAAACCACCTTCAAGCCTTGACCGTAGTCTTATGTTAAATGAATCGATATCCCTGGGTGGCCGGTCGCTGGTAATAACTACCTGGCGGTTGTCATCCAGAAAATCGTTAAGGATGTGGAAAATGCATTCCTGTGTCTGTGTCTTACCGCTGAGAAACTGGATATCGTCAAGCAGCAAAACATTTATATTGGTGAACTTATTCCTGAATTCCTCGGCCTTTTTACTGCGGATAGCGGCTATGAAATCGTTGGTAAACTGCTCCGCGCTCATATAGAGCGTGAACAAATCAGTTGCTTTCAAAGTATGGCCGATAGCATGCAACAGGTGTGTTTTACCGGTCGCAGTTCCCCCATAAATAAAAAGTGGATTGAAGGCTACGCCGGGATTGCCGGCTAGCTCCATAGCTGCAGTATAAGGAAGCCGGTTGCAATCGCCGACAATAAAACTATCAAAGGTATATTTGGGATTGAGGAATGCCGATTTCACGGCAGGTTGCCTTGTTTTAAGGCTTACTCCACCATCCGGCATCGGGTTGGTTGTATGCTTCAAAAGGTCCTTTCTTACTGCCTGTACCTGGAATTGTACTTCCACGTTCTGGCCTATGATCGCGGAAATTGTCCTGCACACCAACGAATTTAGCCTGCTTTTCAACCATTCGGCGATGAACTCAGTAGGAACGGCTACCATAAAAATACCACTTGAGTAGTCTATGCCTTTGGTATCTTTAAGCCAGGTGCTAAAATTAGCTTTGCTTACCTGTAGTTGTAGCGCTCCAAGAGCCGCCTGCCAAATTTTATCAGCTTGCATATATTTTTAATGTTTAAAGAGTATAATTTTACTCGGGTAGCACCGCGAAAAGACAAAAAAACCTCCCTGTAAACGAAAAAAGCAGACTGGTTTACATTGCGCTTCTAACGGCTGGATGTGTCTGCCGGTTTTACTCCGCGGTACCCCCTCCTGAAGACAGAGAATAGATTACCACAGGGGTCTTTCAGGCTGTCAATGGTGATTTTGACATAACGGTAAAAATTCTTTAAATTTTAATTGAACACGATGAAAACCGTATTTATGGGATCGCCATTTTTTGCTATTCCAGCTTTGCATTCTCTCATATCAAACAAATGTGAGATAACCGCAGTCTACACGCAACCGGACAGGCGCACAGGACGCGGTCAGCAGGTTATGTCATGCCCGGTCAAACGGTTCGCTGTGTCACATGGGCTGAGAGTAATTCAGCCAGAGACTTTCAAGGATCAACGTGAGATCGAGTTACTGGCAGAATTGAAACCGGATATCGTAATCGTGGCAGCTTACGGCCAAATACTCCCCGATGCCATACTAAATCTACCGAAGTATAAGTGCCTTAATATTCATCCATCCCTGCTACCTAAATACAGGGGACCCTCGCCGGTTGCTGCCGCTATTTTGAACGGAGATGCTGTTACGGGTGTTACCATTATGTTAATTGAAAGGAAGGTAGATAGCGGACCGATCCTCATCCAGATAGAGATGCCAATTGAAGACGAAGATACCGCTGAATCGCTTTCCGAAAAGCTGGCAAAAGCTGGAGCGGAACTATTAATTGAAACTATAGCGGGATGGGTTTCCGGAAGAATCGAACCGCAAACACAGGTTGAGAGCAATGCCAGCTACACTAAAATGGCAGTTAAGGAAGATGGCGAGCTGGACTGGAAATTACCAGCTATTCAACTATGGCGCAAGGTCAGGGCTTATCATCCCTGGCCGGGCTGCTATACCAATTGGAAAGGCGCAAGGTTAAGAATAATGAAGGCTATTGTTATTTTAGATCGGTCCGGAGTCCCGGAAGGCGAGGTGAAAGCGTTGCCTCGAACGGCACCGGCCAGGATAGCTGTGCAGACCGGGGAGGGATTGCTGGGGCTGATCACGGTCCAGCCGGAGGGCAAGCGTGAGATGTCGGCGGTGGAGTTCATCGCCGGCCACCGCGATTTCGTGGGTAGCATCCTTTGACTTAATATCCGTCAGGAAATAAACTTTATTTACTGTAATTCTATAAGCTCAGGAGAATTAAAAATGCTTCTATACCTTATTATTATGGCACCTGCGCTCATATTCATGATCTATGCGCAGGTGAAGGTAAGTTCAACCTATAAAAAGTATTCAAAAGTACTTAATCAACGCGGTCTCACCGGCGCTCAGGCTGCATCTACATTATTGAAAGCCAGCGGCCTGGGAAACGTACCGGTTGAAACAATCAAAGCTACTCTCGGCGATCACTATGACCCGGGCAAAAAAATATTAAGGCTTTCGGAGGGAGTTGCCAACGCCCCTTCGGTTGCGGCGGTCGGCATAGCTGCACATGAAGTGGGGCATGCTGTTCAGCATAAGACCGGGTACGCTTTGATGGGACTTCGCTCTTCTCTCGTTCCCGCGGCTAACGTGGGCAGCAGTCTCGGCTGGCTCTTTATTATCCTCGGCGTCGTCATCATGGCTTTTTCGGAGGCTTTCGGCACCACGGTAGCAATAATAGGGCTGTTCCTGTTTTCTCTGGCAGTGCTGTTCACCCTGGTCACTCTACCGGTTGAGTTCAACGCGAGCAGCCGGGCCAGGCAGATGATACGTGAAACGGGGCTGCTGGTTGGCCAGGAATTCGAAGGTGCCAGCGCTGTGCTCTCAGCCGCAGCACTCACCTATGTGGCAGCCATGCTGCAGGCTGTTGCGCAACTGCTTTACTTCGTAATTATAGTCTTCGGCGGCAGGAGAAATTAAAATCCCAGATCTGTAACAGCATAGCAGATCGACTATCTAATTAAGGCCAGCCGATTATATACCGGCTGACCTTAATTTATTTATAATGATTGGTGATTGTTTCCCGGTAATTGAAGTAAAAGAGAGAAGTGTTTATGACGAAAGAAAAAGGTGAATTCAGTGAGGGAGAGCTGGGTAGTTTCGCGACATTTAAAAAAGTTATTCAGAAATTGCGCGGTCCGCGCGGCTGCCCCTGGGACAGAAAACAGACACATGACTCCCTGAAGCAATATTTGGTGGAAGAATGCTACGAAGTTCTCGAGACCATCGAGGAGAACGACACCACATCGTTATGTAAAGAGCTGGGAGATCTCTGGCTGCAGATTATGCTGCATGCGCAGATTGCCGAGGGAAAAGGCGAGTTCACAACCGAGGACGTGATCAGAAACATAAATGCGAAGTTAATACACCGCCACCCTCATGTGTTTGGAAACGCCAAAGTTAGGCATGCAGGAGAAGTATCACTCAACTGGGAAGTATTGAAAGAGCAGGAAAAAGCCGAAGACCATTCGATCCTATCAGGGGTGCCGAGAAACCTCCCGGCGCTTGCCTATAGCCAGTCAATCCAGCGGAGGGCGGCTGCCGTCGGATTCGATTGGGAAGAAATAAAGGACATAAACGAAAAGCTTGTTGAGGAAGTGGAGGAACTTGGCAGGGCCGACGATCATGAGGAAAAGGTAAGGGAATTCGGAGATATATTATTTACCCTGGCAAATATCGCGCGTCGCATGGATATCGATCTGGAATCGGCCGTTAGGCAGGCGAACGCGCGCTTTTATAAGCGCTTCAACTATATCGAGGAAACCTGTAAAAAGAAGGGACTCGCGCTAAGGACACTATCGCTAGCCGAAATGGACGATTTATGGGGGGAAGCTAAAGATAAGGTGGGTTGAGATGGTCGGGGAGAGAGGACTCGAACCTCCGGCCTCAGCGTCCCGAACGCTGCGCGCTAACCAACTGCGCTACTCCCCGCACAAGCCAATTATTATAGTCGGCTTTAACTTTCAGAGCAACAATTGTAAACTAATTGACTATGAAATTTTGCGTGGTAATCATGGACGGGGCTTCCGGCTGGCCCATACCCGAATGTGGCAATAAGACCTGCATGGAGATAGCGAAGACCCCTAACCTGGATGCCGTGGCGCAGGAAAGCTACATGGGAATGGTGCGCACGGTGCCGCGCGGCATGGAGCCGAGCAGCGCCTGTGCCTGCATGTCGGTAATGGGATATGATCCGCTAGTCTATTACCGCGGAAGGAGCGCGATCGAGGCCCGCAGCATGGGCATACCAATTAATGAAGGCGAGGTCGTCTTCCGATGCAATCTGGTAACAGTTATCGACGGAAAAATGGCGAGCTACAGCGCCGGGCATATCACCACTGAGGAAGCCAGAGCTATTATCGCCACTTTGAACGGGAAGCTAGGCTCCGACTTGGTAAGCTTTTTCCCGGGCGTGAGTTATCGCCACATATGCAAACTCAAGGGCAGGGAAGATGCACTCAAAGCCGTCTGCACACCCCCGCACGATATCACCGATAAACTGGTGGCAGAGTTTTTGCCGCATGGCGAGGGGAGTCACTACCTTCGGGAGCTTATGAAAAAGTCCGAGCCTGTGCTTTTGGACCATCCTGGCAACCTTGAGAGGAAAAAGAACAGCAGGTTGCCAGCGACGACCATCTGGCTTTTCTGGGGCAGCGGGCAAATACCCAAAATGCCACCTTTTAAAAAGGCATATGGTTTGAGAGCTGTCATGACCTCGGGAGTCGATCTCCTCAGGGGACTGGCAATAATGGCAGATATAGAAATACTCCAGATTGCAGGGGTAACGGACGGGCTGGATAACGATTATGCTGCCCAGGCAGAGGGTGCCCTGAAATCGTTGGAAAGAAATGACCTGGCGATACTACACATAGAAGCTCCGGATGAGATGGCCCATCGCGGTTCGGCTGACGATAAAGTGAAGGCCATTGAGCTCATTGATAAGGAGGTTATAGGGAGACTCCTTTCCTGGAAAAAAGACGCGATAAAGATACTGGTAATGCCTGATCACCCCACACCGATAAAGCTAAAGACGCATTGTGACGATCCGGTGCCGTTCCTTATCTGGGGAAAGGGCGTGAAGCATAATGGCGGCAGGAGATTTACCGAAGATGAAGCTAAGAAAACCGGTGTAAAGGTTGAACCCGGTTTTAAATTAATGCAAAGGTTCGTAAAATATTAAATAATCAACAGGTGGCTTGGATATGGCAATAGTAGTACAGAAATACGGTGGAAGCTCTATGGCAAATGCCGACAAGATCAGGAACGTTGCCCGGCGGATAGCCGAGGCACATAAAAAGGGCAATAAGGTGGTGGCTGTCGTCTCGGCGTTGGGAGATACTACCGATGATCTAATCGGCCTGGCCAAGCAGATTAACGCGAATCCGGAGCCGCGCGAGATGGATTTATTGCTTTCCACTGGGGAGATAGTATCCAGCACCCTAATGGCTATGGCCTTGCATGCGATGGGCTTTAAAGCGGTTGCTTTAAGCGGTCCGCAGGCCGGTATCTCCACGGATTCGAGCTTCAGCAGGGCCAGGATACTTGGTATCGAGCCCAAACGTATTATCAAAGAGATCGATAAGGGGAATATAGTCATTGTTGCAGGATTCCAGGGCATGACGGCAGAGATGGACGTGACCACCCTCGGCAGGGGAGGTTCGGATACCACTGCTGTTGCCCTGGCAGCCAGCCTCAAAGCCAGGATATGTGAGATATACACCGATGTTGAGGGCGTTTATACAGCTGACCCGCGGATTGTTGAGGAGGCGCGGAAGCTCGAAGATATAGGTTATGAGGAAATGCTCGAAATGGCTACCTCGGGAGCGAAGGTGGTACATCACCGCGCTGTCGAATTAGGCGAGGTTTATAATATGCCCATCCTGGTGGCATCTAGCTTCGTTGACACGCCGGGCACTATTATTCACGGAGGGAAAAACATGGAAGCGAGAAATAAAGTAAGAGGAATTGCACACGACCTGGACGTTGCCAAGATCACAGTCACGGGAGTGCCCGACCGGCCTGGCATCGCCGCTGCCATATTTCAGCCGCTGGCAAAGGCTGGTATCAGTGTAGATACAATTGTACAGAATGCTAGCGCGAACAATATTACCGATCTTACTTTCACGGTGTCCCGGAACGATCTGAGCAAGGCAATATCGATCGTAAAGCCGGTGGCCAAAGAGATCGGTGCCAAAGAATGCCTCAGCGATTCTAGGCTTGGCAAGGTGTCAATCATCGGAACCGGTATGCAGAATACACCGGGATATGCAGCTAAGATGTTCCAGACACTCTTTGAGCAGGGCATAAACATACAGCTTATTACGACTTCAGAAATACGCATAACCTGCATTATATCTGAAGACAAGATCAAAGAAGCGGTTAAAGCCCTGCATAAGGCATTTGCGCTGGAGCAGAGTAAGGCTGGGAGTTAAACGCCGACGACTTCCTTAACTCCGGGAATCTTTTCTTTGAGGAAACGCTCTATGCCCTTTTTTAGCGTCATAGTTGACATTGGGCAGCCTGAGCAGGCGCCCTTCAGCCTGACGCTCACGATTCCATCTTTAACATCAATCAGCTCCACATCTCCGCCGTCGGCTTGGAGGCTGGGCCTGACGATATTGAGAACTTCCTGTACCTTATCTTTCATTACTGCACCTTCTTGTTGACTTGATTCGGTTTACATGGTAATTTAGCACCGCTAAAAAAGGGTTGTCAAATTACCCGAATTCATTTTGAATTCAGATTAACATATATGGAGGCGGTAATAAACGACATAAATCACATTTATGTTAATTGGCCAGGCTAATCCCATGACAGATTTGCCTTTGCCGGGCTTTTATTATTAAATAAAATGTTTGCACAAAATATATTAGCTGTTATGATAGTATCTGAGGTTTAGCACAATGCCGGAAAGCGAAGAGGACAAGGCCGGTATCTGGCGCCAGCGCATCCAGGACGCCATCAAATTGGCGACAGAGGGCAACTGGAAAAAGGCTGTTGAAGCCAACGAATCCATCATCAAGGTATTTCCTACTGACGTCGACGCTTATAACCGGCTCGGCCGTGCCCACATGGAGCTTGGCGATTATAAAAAGGCCAAGGACTCTTACGGCAAAGCTCTGGAGCTTTCACCGATCAACACTATCGCCAGGAAAAACCTGGAAAGGCTAGCGCTTCTCAAGGGGGCTAAGATTACCAATGGGAAGAGAAGCAAGGCGAAGCCTAGCGACTTTATAGCAGAAGTAGGCAAGGCCGGCGTAGTAAATCTGCAAGATGTGGCCCCCAAATCTATACTGGTTAAAATGACCCCGGGGGAGAAGGTATTTTTAGACGTTCGGAACCAGGACACGATCGTGAAAAATGAGGGGGGCGAATACCTGGGCGTGATTGAACCCGGGCACGGGTTGCGACTGGCCAAGCTGCTCAAGGGTGGCAACAAGTATATTGCTGCCGTTGTCAGCCTGGATAATGACAGAGTCAAGGTAATTATACGCGAGACCTTTCAGCAGCCCAGCCAGCATGGCAAGCTGTCGTTTCCCATCAAGGTGGCAGAGGTTTATCCTGCTCATGTTAAAGATAGCCTGCTCAGGCACAGCGCCGGCGAGGAGGAGGGACTTGAGGAGGTGGAGGCCGGCGAATCTGAGGAGGGCGAGACTGTACCCGACGGCTTCTCCATATACGAGGGATACACGTCTCCCGATGAGATACATGTAGATGGCAGATTAAGAGACGAGGAGTAGAAATGGAGCTAGGATTATCGATCAAACCGATTGGCATAGAAGAGGAAATGAAGCGCTCGTACATGGATTATGCTATGAGCGTCATAGTCTCACGCGCGTTGCCCGATGTCCGCGACGGCCTCAAGCCGGTGCACCGCCGCATCCTATTTGCCATGCACGATCTGAACATGAGGTACAATGCTCCTTATAAGAAGAGCGCCCGCATCGTCGGCGAAGTGCTCGGTAAATACCACCCGCATGGCGACACATCAGTATACGATGCCATGGTCAGGATGGCGCAGGATTTCTCCATGCGCTACCGGCTGGTGGAAGGCCAGGGCAACTTTGGCAGCGTTGATGACGACCCACCGGCGGCCATGCGCTACACCGAAGCCCGCCTTTCCAGGATCGCCGACGAGATGCTGGTCGATATCGAAAAGGATACCGTAGATTTCATTCCCAATTTCGATGACAGCCTCAAGGAACCCTCGGTGCTTCCGGCAAGGCTGCCCAACCTGCTGGTAAACGGCTCTTCCGGCATAGCGGTTGGCATGGCAACTAACATACCACCCCACAACCTGAGCGAGATATGCGATGCCATTCACTTTTTAATTGGCAACCCGGAGGCCACGGTGGACGACCTGATGCAATTCGTCAAGGGGCCTGATTTCCCCACCGCTGGAATTATTTGTGGTGTCGAGGGCATCAAGAACGCCTATGCTGCCGGGCAGGGCAAAGTAGTTCTCCGCGCCAGGGTCGTGGAGGAGTCCCCCAAAGGCGGTAAAATGCAGCTGGTCATTACCGAACTGCCGTACCAGACAAATAAGGCCGAGCTGGTGAAAAAGATAGCTGAGTTAGCCAGGGATAAGAGAATCGAGGGCATCAGCGACGTGCGTGACGAATCCGACAGGCAGGGCATGCGCGTTGTCATCGGTTTGCGTAAGGATGCCCATCCGGCGAAGGTGCAAAACAACCTCTTCAAGAACACCGCCATGCAGTCTGCCTTCTTTATCAATATGATAGCACTGGTTGACGGCCAGCCGCGGGTGGTCAACCTCAAGGAAGTTTTGCAATGCCACGTTGACTTCCGCAGGGAGGTCATCACCCGCAGGACCAAGTTCGAGCTGCAGAAAGCCAAGGAACGGGCACATATATTAGAGGGGTTCAAGATAGCGCTGGACCACCTTGACCAGGTCATCAAGACCATCCGCGACTCAGAGACCGCGGACGCGGCGCGAACTAATTTGATGTCCGAGTTCACGCTGACGCAGCTTCAAGCGCAGGCCATCCTCGAGATGCAGCTGCGCAGGCTGGCCAACCTCGAGCGCAAGAAGATAATCGATGAGTATAAGGACACGCTTAAAACCATAGCCGGCCTGGAGGACCTGCTCGCCAACACGGAGAAGATACTCAAACTCATACAGCACGATGTGCTGGAGCTGAAAACTAAATATGGTGATAACCGCCGCACGGTGATCTCCAGCGACGAACTCGGTGAATTCCAGGTCCACGACCTGATCCCGCACCAGGACGTCATCGTCTCGCTGAGTGAGCAGGGATACATCAAAAGGATACCTGCCGATGTCTTCCGTAAGCAATTACGCGGCTGCAGGGGCGTCAAGG
>CAYLRS010000031.1:0-10092 GCA_964385895.1 uncultured Dehalococcoidales bacterium | reverse complement strand
ACCGTCTGCGACCGCTGCCAATGCCGCCATCGTCGGCAAGAGATCTATGCAATCAGACAAATCCGCCTTGACAGCCTTTAGATTCGATTTTTTCACAGTAATCAAATCTTGCCCCACATGTATAGAAGCCCCCATGTTTTTTAAAAGGTTCAATATCTCCCTGTCGCCCTGACGGCTTTCTGGATTTAAGTTCACCACTTCCGTTTCGCCGGCAACGGCGCCCAGCGCCAGCAGGTAAGAGGCCGATGACCAGTCGCCCTCGACTCTGTAACTACATGGCTTATATGTCTGGCGTTCAACTGCGAATCTCGTCATGTCCGGGGCTAATCCCACCTTTGCCCCGAAGCTCTGCATGCAAGCGAGTGTCATCAGAATATAGGGTATTGACTTCAGGGGGGTGGTTAACCTGATGGTCATTCCATCTTCCGCAAGCGGAGAAATGAATAAGATTGCGGATATGAACTGGGAGCTGATATCGCCGGGCAATTCGACTGTCCCGCCTTTCAGTTGTCCTCCTTCTACGATCACCGCTGCCGCATCGCCCGGGGAAAAGCAATTTACGCCTAACCGTTGCAGAGCCTGGAGCAAAGGCTTGACCGGTCGCTTTGAGAGCGATGGGCCGGCGGTCAGCCTGCATCTGCCGGGAATCAGGGAACAGATGGCCGTCATGAAACGCAGTGTCCCCGCCGAGTCCCTGCAGAATAGATCTGAATCCGGCTGGTGGAAATGGCCGCCGCTGACCAGCCACGAGCCGGCATCCTGTTGTATGCCGACACCGACCTTCGACAGCACCTCCCGGGCAGCTTCGGTATCATCGGAGATCAATGGCCGTGATATCTCGCTCCGGCCGCTTGCCAGTGCAGCGCACATCAGCCCGCGCAGGGTATAGCTCTTCGAGGAAGGCGCTTCTGCCCTGCCTTTTAGGCTACTTTTTGATATTAACGCTCTCATGTTCTGACAACTTCTGTATAATCCGATTTACGACTGATTCAATGCTTGACCCGGACGTATTGATTCTGATGTCCGCGGCCCGCTCGTATAGCGGCTTACGGAACTTCAAAAGCTCCCGGATGGCCGAGGCCGGGTCGGCGACTTCGAGGAGCGGACGTTTCTCTCCGCCTTTCCTTACCCGCTTCAATATGACCGATGGCGCTGCCTCCAGGTAAATGATTGTTGAGTTCCGCCTCAGGCGGTCTATATTGATTTGATTCAGGACTATGCCGCCGCCGCAGGCTATAACAGCGTTCTCCTTATGCGAGGCTTCCCTGGCGGCCTCTATCTCGAGTTCACGAAAGGTCACCTCGTCATCCTGCTGGAATATCTCCATTATGGACTTTCCAGCCTTCTTTTTTATCAGGGAATCCAGTTCGATGAATTCCCTGTGCAGTCTTTCAGCCAGGGCCTTGCCCACGGCCGTCTTGCCCGCGCCCATGCAGCCTATTAAAACTATGTTACTTTTCATGCTTTTTCAGTGCCCTGGCCGCTTCCCTTCTCATTAATTCTAGCGGCGGCCTGAGTCCTGTCCACTTCTCAAATGCAAGCGCCCCCTGCCATACCAGCATATTAAGCCCGCTCACGGTCCTGGCGCCGGCTTTCTCCGCCTCTGCCAGCAACCTTGTCTTAACCGGATTGTATACGATATCTACAACGGTGAGCCGGGGTCTTATCAGATCTCCTGCGACCGGTGTGCTGTCAACATCGGGATTCATACCCATGCTGGTTGTATTGACCAGGATATCCGCCCCTTCCAGCGCTTTGACCAGGTTTTTCCTGTCGAGTTCCAGAGCTGCAACCGCGACCGCGAAGTTCTTTGAAATTTCGCAGGCCAGGACCGCTGCGCTGGCAGGTGTCCTGTTAAGGATCGTCAAGTCCGCGCATCTGCCGGCAAGGGCAAACGATATCGCCCTTGAAGCTCCGCCGGCACCCAGGATGGTTATTTTCTTTCCTTCCGCTTCAATGCCCTGTTCGAGCATGGCCTGCAGGAACCCGTCGGCATCCGTGTTGTAGCCTTTCCAAAGACCTTCATCGTTGACGATCACGTTGACGGCACCGATCTTCTCAGCCAGAGGGTCAAGTTCATCCAGGAGCGGTATGATCTCGACCTTGTGCGGTAAAGTGACATTCAACCCCCTGATGTTCAGTGCCCTTGCGCCCTCAACGGCGCTGGCAAGGTCGTTCTTCCTGACTTTGAAGGACACGTACACGTAGTCAATGCCCAGCGATTTGAAAGCCGCGTTGTGCATGGCCGGTGACACGGTATGCTCCACAGGGTCACCTATGACGCCGCACAACCTGGTCTGCCCGGATATTTCTCGGATTGTCATAATTTAATCCGCCTGTAGATACTGCGCATTTCTTCTGCCGTGATCTGGCCGGGGGCAGACTCGCTGCCCTCCTTGATCGCTGCGTAGGTAAAGTAGCCGCCGACCAGCGGAGACAGGATGCGGCTTACTATGCCGGCTTCACCCATGGCAAATGATACCACCTTGGCAGCGGGGAACGACGCAATCAGCTTGAGGACGGTGATATTATCCTCGAACTTCCTGGCCGTCGTGACGATTTTGCATATATCGGCGCCTTTTGCCAGCTGTCGCCGGACTATTTTGGATAGATTTTTCGGGGATTGGGTACTTTCCCAATCATGAAATGAGATAAGCAATTTTGCCTTATTTTTAATCATCGGCCGGATGTACTCCAGTCCTTTAGCACCCAGCTCAATATCGATTATTTCTGCCCCCATTTCCGCCGCTTTGATAAGCTCGCTGAGCCTCTTTTCCTCGCTGCCTCTCCATTTTCCTCCATCGGCAATGGTTCTGTTCGAGGCTATCCACGGTTTATGCAATTTCTCTATGACCTGTGACCAGCCGCTGCCAATCAGGTCTATGCGTACTTCGAAGAGGTCGATGAGTCCCTCGACCCTTTTTAAGCCGTTCAGGTCCCTCTCCACTATCACGGCGCAGATCTCAGGCCTCTTCATCACTGCTCTCCAGTACCTGCCTGACCAGCGGCAGGCCAACGTTATCGGATATAAAGACTTTTCCTATGGACCGGGGCAGTATAAACCTTATCTTGCCCTCCGAGATTTTCTTGTCATGCTCTATGGCTTCGATCAGCCTGCCTGTATCGAGTCCGGGGACTTTCGTTGGCAGGCCTGTCCTGGCGATGAGGCGCTTCAGTCTGCTTAAATCATTAGTGATGAACGTACCGAGTTTGCTGGCGATCCGGGCTGCTGCCACCATGCCGATGGCGACGGCCTGCCCGTGACTTATGCCGAAATCCGATGCTGATTCGACGGCATGCCCTACAGTATGACCGAAGTTCAGCATGTTCCTCAGTCCCGTGTCCTTCTCGTCCTTTTCGACTATACGTGCCTTGATCACGGCTGATTTTACGGTAATTTCCTCAAGTGCATCCGTATCGAGGGACATTATTTTCTCAATATTATTCTCAAGGTAGCTGAAAAATGTGTTGTCTCCGATGACGGCATATTTGATTACCTCGGCGAGGCCGTTGCTGAGCTCACCTGCAGGGAGGGTCTTGAGGGTGGCAGTATCGGCGACGACCAGCACAGGCTGATAGAAAACACCTATGTTGTTTTTAATACGGCCATGGTCGACGGCAACTTTGCCGCCTATGCTGCTGTCAACCTGGGCAAGCAGGGTGGTGGGTACGTGCACCAGGGGCAATCCGCGCATGTAAGTAGCGGCTACAAACCCCGCCAGATCGCCGATGACTCCGCCTCCCAGAGCTAAAATGGGAGTGGACCTCTCCGCACGATGGCCTGCCAGTTCGCTGTAGAGCCTCCCCGCGGTCTCCAGGGATTTCTGGTCTTCACCATCCGGCACAATCAGCACGGCCGGTTTAAATCCTTCCCGGGCAAGTTCCCGTTTGAGTGACTCCATGTGGAGGCTTTCAACGACGGGGTTAGTGATAATCACGACTTTATCGCCTGGCGCTATTTCCCTGAGCCATTTACCCAGTTGCGGCAGTATATTCGGGCCTATGCGGATTTCATAGCTGCGGCTGCCAAGTCTTACCCTTACATTCGTCAATTGGTGTCCCCCGCTTTATTTATCTTGATCCTTTCTCGACGCAACCATGTGGTGAATTTTCCTGCAGGCTTTAATTATATCCTGAAGCTCGTCCGGAGTAATGGTCTGCCGGCCATCTACGATCGCCTCCTGCGGATCGTAATGTACCTCGATCATCAGCCCGTCGGCCCCGGCAGCGATAGCGGCGCAGCTCATGTTGAATATAAGATCGCTGCGGCCCGTGCCGTGGCTCGGATCGACTATCACGGGCAGGTAGGTCTCTTTCTTAATTACCGGCACTGAGGCCAGGTCAAGGGTGTACCTCGTATACTCCCTGCCCTTGCCGATAGGCACGATGCCGCGCTCGCACAGGATAATATCTTTATTCCCTTCGGCGGCGATATATTCGGCGAAAGATAGCAACTCCTCGATTCCGGCGCCGAAATGCCTTTTCAGCAGGATCGGCTTGTTCTTTTTCCCCGCTTTCGAAAGCAGGTCCTGGTTGTACATGTTCCTGGAGCCTATCTGGAGGATATCGACGTACTCGGCTGCAATGTCCACGTGCTCCTCTCCCCTGACTTCAGTCACCACCGGCAATCCAAATTCCCTGCCGGCATCTCTCATCCATCTCAAAGCCGTCTCAGCGCTTTTATGGTCGATGCCCCCCAGGCCCTGGAAGGAATGCACCGAGCTTCTCGGCTTGAAGATACCTCCTCTTAAGATGTGGGCGCCGGCTTTTTTAACCGCCTCGGCGATCCTGAATAGCTGCTTTTTGTTCTCCACGGCGCAGGGTCCCGCCATGATCACCGGTTCGCCGTTGCCGAGGTTAATATTACCTATCTGGATGGTCTTGTGGAAATATTTTGCCCCTTCGGCGGCCCGGGCATACTCTTTGCTGATAAGTTTGTAGGGGATCTCGATTTTAATAACTTCCTTAACGCCGGGAAGGACGGCGAAATGATCGAAAGGTATTTTCCTCTCATCGCCGACGAGTCCGATGACTGTCCTGAACTCCCCGCGGGAGACATCGGCTTTCAGACCGTAGTGCTTTATTTCCTTAATCACGCGTTTTACCTCCTCGTCTGTGGCTCCTACTTTCATAATTAGCATTTTTGTGAACCTCCGTTGTAGATTTGATGCATAAAAAAGAAGAACCCTCCGCTTGGGAGGGTTCTTGTGGTCTTTTCTTAAATCGGTTTTATGGGTTAGAAGTTATATGCGTCGCACAGCCCCCCAAGCGAATTGCCGGGCGTAAAATAATAAAAGTAATACGCGTAAAAGCTCTTGGGTACTATGCAGTTAACCATATTCAATATCTCAAACTTAGGTGTTATATAAATTAACATAAAATAAACAGGCTGTCAAAAAGTACCTCTGGGGACCTCTGGGGATCGACGAGGAGTCTGGCAACCTCGCCTTTCTCATCTTCCACAGGTGATTCCATGAAATAGTCCAGCGGCTTATTTAAAACCTGTGCAAGACGAGGAGTCTGGTAACCTCGCCTTTATCATCTTCCGCAAGCGATTCTATGAAATAGTCCAGCGGCTTATTTAAAACCTGTGCAATCTCATTGAGAAGATTAAGATGTAGCCTCCTCTTGCCAAGTTCGTAATTCGAGAGTGCCGACTGCGTACATCCCAGCCTGACGGCAAGCTCCACCTGCGTGAGGCCGCTTTCCTCCCTCGCCTGCTGTATCCTCTTTCCTATTTCACGGAATACCATAGGAAAATATTATCACAATTTGTAATCGATCTTCAATAGTTGGCAAATGAAATATGACAATTTGTCTTGACAGGAGATATAACAATATGTTATAAATATTTCTGAATAGGTATGGCGTAATGTAACAAAGGAGGCAGCATGCAAATAGGTAATCACTGGGGAACGATCAAGGAAGTGTTCGAAGAAGCCTACAAAAGCTGCTTTCATTTCGCGGTAGCAACGGTGGATGAAGATGGATCGCCTCACGTGACCCCCATCGGTGCACTAATTTTGCGTGAGGACTGCACAGGTTTCTATTTTGAAGAGAATCCCAGGAGGATGCCAATTAACCTGAAGCGGAACCCCAGGGTCTGCATCCTGGCCGTGAATGCTGATAAGCTTTTCTGGGGGAAGTCCTTATTAGAAGGAAAGTTCGCAACGCCGCCGGCTGTTAGGCTGGTGGGCAGAGCCGGAGAGTTGCGGGAAGCGACGGCTGACGAGATTGCCGCGTGGCAAAAGCGGATAGCAATAGCCAAGAGCACGAAGGGTTATAAGCTCCTGTGGGGAAAGTTTGCCAGGGTAAGGGATATTAAATTTGACTCATTCGAGCCTGTCTACACGGGAGAAATGACCAGTGGCCTCTGGCAGCAACATTAGTGTCGGATTGAGAGTTGGCTCGACAGCCTGGATATAAAATATGAGGTTGAACCCAGGGTCACAGGCTGTATGCTGCACACCGACGGCAGGCGCTACCGGGACTACAGATTTTTCTTTGATAAATAAACATAATCAGGAGGAAATAAATGGCCATAAGTGAAGATACTTGGAAACTAGTGCAGAAACACCTGGGTTACAACGATGAGGAAATGAAGATATTTCGAGCAGATCCCAGGAATGAAGACACCTTATCCAGAGGGGCTGCCATGCTGAATAAAACGATTATTGCTGAAGTTGTAGAATCATATGGTTGTGACAGCGGGCACAAAGTCGGCGATAAGTTCTATTTCGATGGTCGCGGCCTCAGCCTTTTGACCAGGCTATGCCCGGGCAGGATCTGTATTTTTGCCCTGCATGCAGTTGCCCTGGCAATGCCTGCATTTAGTGAGCTTTTTTATGCCGGTATTGATCCCAACGAGATGAGGTTCAGGCGGTTCGGTTGTCCCGACGTGGGCATTAAGTGTGGTGGCTGGGGGCATATCGTCATGGAAGTAAGGATGGAAGAGCGAAAAAAGGCTGCATGAATGTGATTGTTCAGTAATTGAATATTGAGAGGTGAGAAAATGCGTGACACTTCTAAAAAAATCGGCTATTTCTGCTCACTGGTGCCTGAGGAGATCATCGTGGCTGCCGGCATGCAGCCCGTGCGCGTGGCCGGGAAAACGGATGCGGTTTCAACAGCCGATGCCTATCTGTATCCCAACCTGTGTCCGTATATTAAAAATGTATTCGTCACAGCACTCGATGGCGGAACGAAGGATCTGGATGGGGTAGTCTTCGCCAGGTCGTGCGACGGCATGCGCAGGATGTACGATACCTGGAAAGCGTATGTGAATACGGAGTTCATTTATATGCTGGAAGTTCCCAAGAACAAAGATGAACAGGCCATACAATATTATGCCTCCCAGCTTCGTGATTTTGCCGGGTCGCTGGGCCAGGCATTCGGTATGAAAATTAAAACTGAAGCTTTAAATAAAGCTATTAAATCAACCATTGGCCTGCGGCGCTTAATGCAGAGCGTCTACGACTTACAGAAGAAGTCACCTCTCCCGGTAAAAGGCAGCGAGCTGTTTGAGGCCGGGCTCAGCGCAATCGGTGAAGATCGAAAGATAGCTTTAGAAAAAATAAATAATGTCTATAAAAGAGCAAAGGCTATTGAATCCACTAAAGGAAAAGCAAAGAAGGTGCGCATCCTGATTAGCGGCAATGTCATGGATAGGCCGGACCTGTTCAATATCGTCGAGGAGGCCGGGGCCGATGTACCCGCCGCCGACCTGTGTACTGCTTCAAGGTATTTCGACCGTAGGGTTGAAGAAGGGGGCGACCCTTACCTTGCACTGGCACGGGCGTATCTCGGCGCTCCCCACTGCTCCCGGACTGCGACCCCTGGTGAGAGGCTGGCTGAGACCAGGGAAATAGTGAAGGCATACTCAATCGATGGGGTTATCCTGACCTCATTAAAATTTTGCGACTGCCATCTCCACGATATCCCCTATATCAGCAAGAACCTCACGGCAGAAGGAACCCCCGTTTTATTCCTGGAAAACGATTATACCTTCAGCAACAGGAGCCAGTTGAAAACCCGTGTGGAAGCTTTTATCGAGATATTAAACCAGTAAGAAGGTGAAGCGATGTTAAAAAAATATTATAAAGATATGAAAAGCGGCCTGGAAGCCTCTTATAAGCAGAAGCCGCGTGCCGGGACGAGGATCACCATGGAGCTTGCCTCTTCCTTTATAGATGCCTTCAGGGAGGACGTAAACGTCGTATGGACCTCGTATTATTCCTTTCCCATGGAACTGCTGGCGGCCTTCGGTGTAGCACCGTTTGACTTCGAGATAGCGACCAACATATTACCAACCTTTGATCCCGGACGAAGCGTGAATATCATGAACAGAGCCGAAGAAGAAGGATATTCGACAGACCTGTGCTCGTTCCACCGGCTTGCCGTGGGATGCTACCTGCTGGGTTACCTGCCCAGGGCAGACCTTTTACTGACGACATCGTACTATTGCGACGGCAAGTCCAAGACGAACCAGGCACTGGCCCAGTATTACGGGAAGGAATCGATCAACCTGGATGTGCCCAACAAGAAGAATAGGGAATCTATCGATTATGTATCCTCGCAGCTTAAAAGTATTGTGCATAAACTTGAAGAATTGACAGGCCAGAAGCTGGATGAAGACAGGCTACGCGAATGTATCAAAATCTCCAACCGTGCCCGCAGGGCATATAGCCAGCTTGCAGAACTGCAGAAGGTGAAGCCGTTCCCCTATATCAACATCAATATAATCAACCTGTGCATCTTCGGCAACCTGCTAGCGGGTAAGGAGGTCCAGGAGCAGATATACCTGGACATGGTAAAAGAGAGCCGGGAGAAGATTGAGAGCGGGAAATTAACCCCGGAGCAGTACCGTGTGCTATGGCTAGCCTGGTATCCGACTCAGCCGACCAATATTAACGAGATCTTCAGGAAGAACAGTGTGAGCATAGTCATGGGCGAACTGGCCCGCAATTTCTGGGGCGAACTCGATGAACAGCATCCGTTTGAAAGCCTGGCGCTGTGGTGCCTGAAAAACCCATTTGTCGGCCCTATCGGTCAGAGGTTATCAGGGATCATGCAGATCGTGGACGAGTATAATCTGGACGGTGTCATCCATTTTTCCACGGACGCCTGTCGCCACTCCTGCGCTGCCCAGAGATTGATCGGGGACGCTATGGGAAAGAGGGGCGTACCCTTCATGGTGCTCGAGGGCGACATGAGCGACAAGCGTAAATACTCGGCGGAAAGAACGCAGTTCCTTTTGGAGAACTTCATAGAAGTGATGGCCGCACGCAAGTAAATATTGAATACTGGGGCCATAATGGCGTACCAACCACAAGATTATCCAACCGGGTAATTCAATTGAAATAATTCCAACGGGTCTTTAGATCACAGACCGTGGTGATCCCAGTCCGGCTTGCGCCTTTCCAGGAACGATTGAGCTCCGTAAGCGTGTTTATCCCGGCGCATGAACATGGAAGCCACCATTTCCGCTTCGATCCTCAGGCCTTCCTCCAGCGGCCGACCCCAACCGCGCACGGCTGCCTCCTTATCCGCCCTGATAGCGCCCTGCGGCAGCTCGCAAATTGCCTGCGCCAGCTCTTTTGCCCATGTCATAAGCCTTTCTTTCGGTACTACTTCAGTAACAAGCCCGATGCGTAAAGCTTCCTGCGCATCTATACGGCGCCCCGTGATGATGAGCTCGAGCGCCCGGCTGAAGCCGATTATCATAGGTAGCCGCTGCGTGCCACCGTCGGCGAGTATGATGTTCCAGCGGCGCTCCAGGCAGCGTCCCCCAGATCCCAGCCGGCGCTGAACGCCTTATCACCTGCGCCGGTCATGATGGCGACGAAGGCATCGTCATCGTCGCGGAAGGTGCGCCAGGCGTCATGGAGTTCGAGAGCGGTATCTGCGCTGAGACAGTTATGCACCCTATTTTTCTAACAACAAAAGATGTTTGTGAGATTGTATCAGTTTTAAACGCTGGCAGCTACGGCATTTATTGTCAACAAGATAAGGAGCGGCTTTCTAAATCTAATAAAATGCAACCTTTTTGCAACTGATGTGTTAAAATAGCGATAATATTTATATCAATCCGAT
>CAYLRS010000030.1:4005-10097 GCA_964385895.1 uncultured Dehalococcoidales bacterium | reverse complement strand
GAACTTCCACTCTTTTTCCTGGGTAGGCATGCCAGCGACCTTCTTCGCCATGCCGTCATTTCCCGGCATCATCATCATTTCAATATTCACTGCGGTAGCCGGATTGATATGGCAACCGCTGGGTTATTTAGTCGGGTGGATCGCATGGCTTTTCCTGAGCTATTTCTTGTTCATCCTGCAAATATTCAGCGCCATACCGTTTGCATACATACAGAATATTAAACTGCAGCCATGGATGGCATTAATCTATTACGTAACTTTAATTGGTGTCCTGCTTGCAGTAAATAACCTGAATACGGTTTCCGGCTTCCTCAAGTCATCCTGGCAGAAAACCGCAGGCGCTGTAATCATCATGAAACGCGGTTCATGGAAAACTTACAGCATCTGGCTGCTGACTCCATTATTAGCCGGTAATATACTGGTCTGGCTTGCCTTTGCCAGCCTGCCCGATGGCAGGCTTCATGTGAGCGTACTCGATGTCGGGCAGGGAGAGGCAACTCTCATCAGAACTCCGCTCGGGCAAAATATCGTCATCGATGCCGGACCTGACGTTAATTCGGCCTGCGTGCAGCTGGGTAAAGAGTTGCCGTTCTGGGACAGGAAAATAGATTTGCTGATACTGACACAGCCGCAATCTGATCATATCTCGGGTTCAATTCAGCTTGTAAAAAATTATGACATTAGAAACATCGTCGTATCCAACGTGCACTGTAACGCAGCCTTATATAAAGATCTGAAGGACGAAATAAAAAACAAACCGGTTAAAATGCTCACAGCATTTCTGGGTCAACAGATTGATCTCGGAGACGGCATATTGATGGATGTGCTCAACCCGCCGCTAACCCCTCATCAAGGTACGGATGACGATATCAATAACAATGCTATCGTGCTCCGTCTGTACCGGGATAATATCAGTTTTCTCTTCACTGCAGACATCTGTGAGGAAACAGAACGTTATCTGATCGAAAACCGCGCAAGGCTTAACAGCGATGTTCTGAAAATTGCCCACCACGGCAGCAGAGGCTCCAACACCGACAGCTTCCTTGCGGTTGCGGACCCTTCCATCGCCGTTATCTCGGCGGGTGCAAATAACAGGTTCGGCCACCCTCACCAGGAAGTAATTGACAGGCTGAGCGAACACATGGGAGGCGACAGGATATTTCTTACCTCAACTTATGGGACAATCGAGTTCATAACCGACGGGCAGAGGCTCTGGCTCAAAACCGAGAGAGCACTTGATTAGGCCCCTGTGCGTAATAGGAGAATAAATCATTTACAAAATCAACAAACTTTCATTATCGTTAAGGATGGGCTATAGTTAGGTAAATGGTTTGAGGAGGAATTTATGAACGACAGGGTTGCTATATTCATCGATGGTAGCAATCTTTACCATTCTTTGAAAATCAATTTTAAGAGGTTCGACCTAAATTTCGCCGAGTTCGTACGCAGGCTCTGCGGGACAAGGCAGCTGGTGAGGGCGTATTACTACAACGTCCTTCAGGATCCCACGCAAAGGTCAGAAGGTCACCGCGAGCAGGGGGAATTCCTGGACACACTGCGCAAGACACCTTATATGGAAGTGAGGCTTGGCAGCATCAAGCTATCACAGGGCGTACCCGTTGAAAAAGGTGTAGACGTGATGCTTGCCACCGACCTGCTGTACTTTGCCAGCAACAATTTCTACGACATCGCCATCCTGGTCAGCGGTGATGCCGATTTCTGTTACACCCTGCAGGTTGTTAAGAACATGGGCAAACATGTGGAAGTCGCGTATTTTGAAAACGCCGCAGCCAAAGACCTGCTAAATATCGCGGATTACCTGCACCCACTCGACAGGAAGTTCTTTGCCGGATTATGGGCGGGTTTCAAATTCCCCAGGCGGAAAAAACCGGTGCGATATAGACAAACTGCCACCAATCCTGTAATCACTGCTCCTGCCAGCGTCGAAGAACAGAACTCGCTTTTTGATCAAGCGTGACATCCGGAAATTCCCTTTTTATCCGGTCTGCCGTCACCTCTTCGCCGCTTATACTATAAATCTTCACTTGCCCACGGGCTTCCACGATCAGGAAAGCTGGCTTCTTGGTAACATAGAAAGACGGTGAGCCCTTGATTCCCCTGTGTCTAAGCGAAATTCTTACCAGCGCGGTGATATTTACCTGATCAGCAACCAGAGCTGTTTCAACAATTAATATTTCCTTTTCCATCGTTTTCCAATTAATTTCTGTCCTGCACTCCAGGCCGCTGGTGAAAAAATAAAGGCAATACAGGGTAGGGCGGCTTCCACGGGACGCACCTGCGCACGGGTTTTCAAATACCCTTGCAGGATCAGGTCCTCTTCAAAGGCGGGCTGCAGCTTGATATCGTTATTATCCTGCTGATTTAAAATGAGTACCACTGGCAGCAATAAACCACATAGTATGCCTGTATAGTAGTCGTCGCCTAGGCTGACGCGTAAATCCGTATCAATACTGATGACTTTAACAACACGGAATAGCCGTTTTAATAACAGCCAGAGCCTCTCCCACAAACCACTGATTTGTATAACATCGAACGCTTTTTCGAGCCTGCCAAGATAATCTACTCCGGGTTTTTTCTCCGCTTCCCTGCCGCATTTGCGCTCTTTGCCAGCTTCCCACGAAATCCGGCAAAAAAAATTCCTGAAGCGCAATCGGAGACTGGAATGTTCGCGGAACTGTGCAAGAAGTTCAATTTCAAGGGGCAGGCACAACAGGATTAAAACTAAAGCTAATAGAATTAGAAATACGATGAGGAAGAGCAATTTTTAGGATTCCTTTTTCTTCTCTCCCCATTTGTCAGCGATTTTTTCCACCACTCCTGGGACTTTTTCACCCAGCTTTTCAATGGCGGCAGCCACACTGCTCTTTATCGGCTCTATCCTGACACCGTCTTTATCTATGACTATTACGGCTATGGGCCTCATGCCACCGGCGCCGCCCGTGCCACCTTTAACTCCCTCGCCCGGCTGTTTGGCATCTACTTTTCCGCCGCCAGCAGCACCGAAACCAAACCCCATGCTGAGAAGCGGGATCAACGTCGTTTCACCGATCGTAATGGGTTCACCGACGACTGTCTTACTGCTCAGTACCTTCTCAATCTGGCTCAGGGTGGTTTTAACCATATTTTCTATATCTTCCATTTATATTCCTCCGTTCAATGCCGGCAATAACTTCAAGACGTCCTGACCCTATTTTAGCTTAAGAATTAATCCCTGTGAAGCCAGTGATCCGGTGAAGTTAAATCTCTGAGAGCGTTAATTACCTGTTGGCGTGGTAAATTTCCAGGTTGCCGATATCGATCCAGAGTTCACTGAAGGGATAGGCAAACACTATATCCCTCTCCACCAGGTATGCAATAAAGTTGCCCAAATTATCCTGGCTGGCTTCCCTGCAGAACTCAGCGATGAAGGGGAAAACCCTGGAAGGGATAATCCAGCATGCCGTCGCAATGAGGCTCGATTTAGGCGATGCGGGTTTTTCTTCGAGTTCAGTTATTCTGTTGCCATCGACCTTGATTACGCCGTACTGTGTGGCTTTTTGGGGATCGCCCACATCGTATACCGCCACCAGCACATTGCTCCCATTGTAGGCAGATATAAAGCTGGATAAATCGAACTCGAAATAATTGTCGCTGCCAAAAAGCAAGAGATCTTCATTAATGTTCTTTTGCTTGATCCAGTGGTTGAGCGACCCGACGGCGCCGAGCTTTTCTTCGTCCGAATATACATTCTCCACACATATCGTTATGTCTCTGTTCTGGTGCTTCTGCCAATCATAAAAATCGGCCTCGAACTTCTTATTCACATTGACCATGATGTCCATATCTTTCGGAATCTTATCGACGATATGGTTAATCATCGGCTTTCCCTTGTACGGCAGCAGGGCCTTGGCATTGTTAAACGTTAGAGGATAAAGCCTGATTCCGAACCCACTGGCAAGTATTAAGCACTTCATTTTCCTGAATACCCCTTATCAGCTCTCAACATTGATTAAATTCAAAGTTTACCTTACCTGCAATCTGTTATCAATTCCATCAGGCAACGGATTAATCTAGCATGGACACAAGTGTGTCGTGAACATAAAATATAGCCGTGCCAAGAAAAAGAGAACCCCGATTAGTTTTACTGGGCGAAAGAGAAATAACGCTGCAGGGTCAAAGCATTAATTATATTCTCAAGCAGAGCCCGCGCATCAGGGGAATCAGGTTGGAGATCCGTCACGATTCAGGCCTGAGCGTCGTCGTACCGAAAAAGTATAGCCAGGACGAGATAGGGGACCTGCTGACTAAAAAATCCCGCTGGATCATGCGCCACCTGCCCGGTATCAAGCCGGTGCAGATGCCGTTATTTCACAAAGAAGCTGACCACGGAGACAGGCTCCCGTATATGGGCAGGCAGATAGAGATCGTGAAAATTCAAGGCAAAAGGTCTTCAGTTGCTTTACAGGGCGACCGGTTGGTCCTCACGCTTGATGGAGCAAAGCAAAGAACTACTAGAATACTGGAACTGTGGTACCGACGGCAGGCAGAAATAGTATTTAGTAAAAAGGCAGATAACTTTATGCAACAGATCGGGGTCAGGTATAAAAAGATACTCATTCGCGGCCAGAGAACCCGCTGGGGGAGCTGCTCACGTCTGCATAACCTGACGCTGAACTGGAAGTTGCTTATGGCGCCGGAACCTATAATCGATTATGTCATCGTTCACGAGCTTGCTCATATAAAACATATGAATCACTCAAAGAGGTTCTGGGACACCGTGGCTAAATTCTGCCCCAGATGGAAAGAGCACAGAAAATGGCTTATAGTACATGAGGATGATCTGAAATCATCAGCCAATTTTGGAGCATAGCTCCTAAAATATGGAGGTAGTGTCTTCGAAATCGACCCTGATAGCGCAGCAGATGGTCACTCTGTGAAATCATCTGTGAAACCATCTGTGAAACCATCGTTTGACATATGCTTTCCATGAGAGTTACCATATATCTTTGCTGCGTATAAACAATCGTTAGAGAGATATTTACCACATGCCACACAAATCTTCACTCGATTACAGACCTCTGGAAATAAGGTGGCATGGACGTGGAGGGCAGGGAGCTATCACCGCAGCCAAGATCGTTGCCCAGGCTGCTTATATGAAGGGTTACCGCGGGGTCACTGCTGCCCCTTCATTCGGTGCTGAAAGGCGCGGTGCACCTGTCAGCGCTTCCACCAGGATTGCCAGCGAAACCGTGCTGGTTGTTTCCCAGGTCGAGAAACCGGATATCGTGGTGGTGCTTGATCACACACTACTCAAATACCCCGATGTCACCAGCGGCCTTGGTAAAAACGGCTGGCTGATCGTCAATTCACCACTCTCCCCCAGGGAACTGGGCATCAAAGGCGAATTCAATATCGCCACCGCCGATGCCACCAAGGTATGCCAGGATTTAGAGCTCATAGTTGCAGGGCTTGTTATTGTAAATACTGCGATACTGGGAGCGCTCATACGTGCCACCAGGATAGTGGATATGCCGACAATAGAGAAGGTCATCAGGGAAAGGTTCTCTCACAACTCGGTTGACATCAACCTGTCGGCCATTAAAAAAACTTATGAGATAACAAAGCTGGCAAAATAGGGGATTAAATGGGAACGAGGGAATGTAACCACATATGCGATGAATCGTCGCCGGGCATAGGCGAGGCTGGTAAGACCGGCGAGTGGCGTATCTTCCTGCCGGTAATAGACCATAAGAAATGCATCCCGTCCAGGCTGAACAAGCCGACCTGCTTCCTCTGCTGGCTATACTGCCCCGAGGCTGTGATGACCAAAGGCATACCCGTTGCCATAGACCTCGAGTATTGCAAAGGATGCGGTATCTGTGCCCAGGTCTGCCCCGCACAGGCGATAATCATGGTATACGAAGAAAAGAATCCTGGCTGAATAAACTATGGCAGTACAGAGAAAATCAGACATACAGATACTCGATGGTAACCAGGCAGCAGCGCTGGCGGCCAAGCTCAGCCGTGTGCAGGTTGTAGCCGCCTACCCCATAACCCCGCAGACGCCTCTCACGGAAACGCTTTCTCAGTTT
>CAYLRS010000030.1:0-3995 GCA_964385895.1 uncultured Dehalococcoidales bacterium | reverse complement strand
TATTGAGCAGGGGGACCTGCAGGCCGAATACGTAGCTGTTGAGAGTGAGCATAGCGCTATGGCGGTTTGCACTTCGGCTTCCCTGGTCGGGGCGCGCACCTTCACCGCCACGAGCTCCCACGGTCTTGCCTATATGCATGAGATGCTGCACTGGGCTGCAGGCGCCAGGCTTCCTGTCGTACTGGCGTGCGTCAACCGCGCCATTGGCGCCCCGTGGAATGTGCTCAACGATCAGCAGGACTCCATATCCCAGCGAGATACAGGCTGGATCCAGATATACTGCCGCAACAACCAGGAAATTATGGACAGCGTCATCCAGGCTTACAGGATCGCCGAGAGCGTCTATGTGCCTGTGATGGTGTGCTATGACGGATACATACTTTCACACACCGAGATGCCCGTCGACGTCCCGGGCCAGAAGGACGTGGACAGGTATCTACCCCCATACAAGCCCCATACCACACTGGACCCTGCCAATCCTAAGAACTACAACCTGGTAACGCTGGCAAACCCGCGCGTGGGAGTGGAGGGCAAGCTCTGCCACGGGTATATGGAACTGCGCTACCTGCTGCAGGAAGCCTTGCAGAACTCGCGGGAAACCATACTGCAGGCCGGCAAGGAGTTTAACGAAATTTTCGGCCGCGATTATGCCAACATGTTCTGGGAGGACAGGGAAGAGGATGCCGAGATAATGATAGTCGCCATGGGCAGCCTTGCAATGGAAGCCATCGTGGCGGCCGACATGCTCAGGGAAGAGGGAATTAAAGTCGGCGTACTCGGGCTCAGGGTATTCCGCCCGTTTCCCAAGTCGGATGTGGTCAGGGCGCTGCGCAAGTCCAAGCTCATAGTGGTTTTCGATAAAAATATCAGCTACGGTTCCGAAGGGGCAACCTGCTCGGAAATCAAATCAGCCCTCTACGGGACATATATTAATGCTGCAATAAGGAATTATATTGTCGGGCTCGGTGGCCGCGACATCAAGGCCAGGGAACTGGTGGATGCCACCAGGAAAGCCATAGCCTCTCTTAAAGAAACCGTCTTAAATGCCGAGTATCCGGAATGGATCTGCCAGATCTAGTGGAGAAACCGATTTGAAAGTAAACGCAGTTAACTTAACTGAACAGGAATATATATTGCCCGGTAACCGCACCTGCCCCGGCTGTGCGCTATCTCTTGCGTACCGGCATATATTAAAAGCATTGGAAGGCCAGTGCATTGTGACCGTCCCCGCAAGCTGCGCCACGGTGATGCATGGCATGTATCCCATCACAGCAGTCAACGTCCCCTGCGTAAATACACCCTTTGCATCCACCGGCGCATCGGCGACCGGACTGGTAGCCGGTTTGAAAGCATTGGGCAAGAAAGGCATCACCGTGCTTGCCTTCGCCGGAGACGGCGGCACACACGATATCGGCATACAATCGCTCAGCGGCGCTGCCGAGAGGCAGTATGATTTCATGTATATATGCTACGACAACGAGGGATACATGAACACGGGAAACCAGCGTTCCGGCTCGACCCCGCTGGGCGCCATATCCGGCACCACGCCTGTTCTAGGCAAACAGCAATACCAGAAGGACATGCCCGCCATCATGGAGGCACACGGGATCCCGTACGTGGCAACCTGCTCAGCGTCGTACCCAATCGACCTTTACGAGAAAGTTAAAAAGGCCAGGACGATCGAGGGCACCAGGTTCATCCACGTTCATACACCCTGCCCACCCGGCTGGCTTTTCCCTTTTAGCGACACGATAAAAATAGGTGAGCTCGCCGTTGAAACCGGTCTTGTCGTCCTCTATGAGATAGAATGTGGCATTTTCCGGCTCACCTCCGCCAGCGAATCGCTCGCGCGTAAAGGCGCTCTGCGACCCGTCCGCGAGTATTTCCTGCAACAAGGCAGATTCAAGACTATTACCGAGGAGCAAATAGAGGAGCTGCAGAATTGGGTCAATGCCCGCTGGAAGCAGTGCCTGAACCGCGCCACTAACCTGTGATCCAATAAAAAATCAGCATCCGAACATTTTATGGTTACAAAAGAACACTTTCACTGTTCATAAGATCAAATTATTCAAGCTGTTGACAACCTGTCGGCCACATGATAGACTGCACGCAAAATTATTGCATACAAATTATTTGTTATAAAAATAATATTTGAGGTGAAAAATGGTTGGTGCAGCTTATGAAAAATTAATCGGCGCACTGAATGCGCGCAGCACGGCTCTGCCCGCCGTAAAATGCGACGAGTTCTTTGCCCTTGTGCAGGAGCTTTTCACGCCGGATGAGGCAGCCATAGCCTCGGCGATGCCGCTGGGCTTTTCCACTGTGGAAGACATAGCCGAAAACCTGCCCACAAAGGACCTTAAAAAGCTTTCTGGCCAGCTCGAGACCATGGGCGATAAGGGGCTGATACACATCAAGCAGGACAGTGGGGGAAAGTTATATGAATTCCTGCCATTCGTACCCGGCCTGCTTGAATTCCAGCTCATGAAAGGCATAGTTGACGAGCGCCACAAGAAAATAGCCTATCTTCTCAGAGACTATTCTAAAGCTCTGAAAAATATGGTCATATCGGCCACACTGCCCATAATAGAGAAAGCGGCTCCCGCCAGGAAGGTGCCTGTGGAGCGGGAAATAACTCACCTGTCCACCATCATACCTTACCAGGAAATGAAGCAGCTGATTATGGACACGGAATATGTATCCGCCGGCACCTGCATCTGCCGGCACCAGGGTGCCCTCATGGACAAGCCCTGCAAGAAGCCAGTCAATAACTGTATGATACTCGGCGACACGGCAAAGTTCGCCGCCGAGCGCGGCTTTGCCAATCGTTTGAGCAAGGATGAGGCAATCCAGAGGCTCGATGAAGCTGAGGAAGCCGGCCTGATCCACCAGTACACCAATACCCCTGATGAGTTCAACAACCTCCTCTGCAACTGCTGCCAGTGCCACTGCATGATCATGCGGGGCGTCAAGAGGTCACCCGTTCCCAGCCAGGCAGTCAACGCCAGGTACCTTATTAAAATCGATGACGATGCCTGCACAGCCTGCGAAGCTTGCATCGAGCGCTGCCAGATGGAAGCGCTCAAGATGGAAAACGGCAAGCTGGTCCGCGATGAGAAACGCTGTATCGGCTGTGGAATCTGTATGTATGTCTGCCCCACCGATGCGCTCATCCTGAAGCCCAGGGAAGCGGCTAAAGTCCCGCTTAAGAAGTGCTGATAACGGCAGATCAGCCCTGATCTTTTTCTTTGCTGGCTGCACGCTCGCGTACCCAGCGCTGTATCTCGTCCAGGGCAGGCGGCGCCACGCTGAACACATCCACGTCCTGAGGGAACTGCACCATGTGCCCTTCCCGGATAAAGAGAAGGGCAACGTCTCCCTCCTTTAGCGTCTGGTCAATTGTCCTGCTTATATGCTCGCACCGTTTCCGGGAAGTTTCGTTATAGAACCCGTAAACCTTCCGTACTACCTTCTCGCCCAAAAAACCCATCAGCAGGCAGCGTTCCCAGTCCATAACCTCCTCGAGCAGCTCCACATCCTCGATACAATCGAGTTTAACGTCGCCCTTGCAGCGCTCACGAACAATGCCGTAGCTCTTGGGATTGAGCGCTTCCAGCATTTTGAGCCCTTCTTCACCACCCGCGCTGGCCGTCTCGTGATAAATCCTTGTCACACTGCCCAGGCGGTTTTCCAGTTTTACGATCTGCTCACCGACCTGCTGCCAGAATTTTTCGTATAGCACAAGGTAGTCCGCCGGCGAGTCCTTGCCAGAATAAATCAGCGGCACCTGTATTAGTCTCCTGTTTTGCTTGAAGCTGTTTACCTCCGGTTTTTCCATCTTGCCCAGTTCTTGTGACATTTATACAGCCCTCGCTTTAACTCAATAATATCGTTGATTATTTTAAATATCCATCCCACAGTTTACAAATAATTCGTGCCGCCAGTCTATTCTAATTGAAGAATGAGCCTGGAGAAGTAGTAACGTTTCTTTCTTT
>CAYLRS010000029.1:0-10138 GCA_964385895.1 uncultured Dehalococcoidales bacterium | reverse complement strand
GATCACGGTGACGAAGTCACGCTCGGCTACCCTGAGCGATACCCCCCTGACCGCCTCCACACCCAGGTAGCTTATGTAAACATCTTTTAGCTCAAGCAATGCTTCAGCCATCTTTACTCCACCCCCAGGTAGGCCTCGATCACGTCCTGCCGCTTCAGCACCTCTTGCCCTGAGCCGTCGGCAATTTTACTACCGAAGTTGAGCACAATGATGCGTGGGCACAGGCTAAGGACGGTCTTGATATTATGTTCCACCAGCATGATGGTCACACCGCGTTCAATAATCTTCCTGATATTCCCCAGCACAACCTCCATCTCGGAGGCATCCATCCCCGCCAGCGGTTCGTCCAGCAGCAGCACGTCCGGATTGGCCGCCAGTGCCATGGCCATGCCCAGCGACCTCTGCTTGCCATGCGGCAGTCCCTGCGCCAGCGAGAAGCTGAAATCGCCCAGTCCGAAGAGCTGCACAATCTCCGACGCTTTCCCCCACAGTTCCTTATTCTCCTTGACCCAGGCCTGCGTGTTGAAGAATGATTGCCAATAATTTGTTTTCGCCGTGAGGTAGCAGGTGCGGTATACGTTCTCCAGCGTCACGGTGTCCCAGTAGACTATGTTCTGCTGAAAGGTACGTATGATGCCCATCCGGGCTATCTGGTCAGGCCGCAGCCCGCCAATCTTGCGTCCTTTATAAACAATCTCTCCACCCGACGGGTGGTAGTAGCCGCTGATGACATTGAGCAGCGTGGTCTTGCCCGACCCGTTGGGCCCCACGATGCCCAGCACCTCCCCCTTATTTAAGCTGAGTTCGATGTCGTCCAGCGCGAGCAGGCTGCCAAAGGCCTTCTTAACGTGATTCAATTCAAGCAGCGGCATCCGGCACCTTTCCCTTCTTTTTAAACAGGCTTTTGACCCACGCAGGGAACTTGTACTGCAGTTCGACCAGCCCGTTGGGCATGAACCAGATCAGCACGATGACCAGCACGCCGAAGACCAGCGGCCGCAGACCTTCCAAATGTATCTGCATCATCGTGCCAAAATAGCTGACGATGATAGCGCCGATGATGGGGCCGGACACCGCGGACCACAACCCACCGATCACGCACATTATCAGGGCCACGATGGATTGCGCCCCGGCAAACAGCGGCGGCCCCACCCACGACAGGTAATAGACGTAAAACGCGCCGGCGATTCCCGTTACAAATGCCGCCAGCGTGAACATGATGACGCGGTATTTCATCAGGTGTATGCCGACTTGCTCCGACATGACCGGCGCCACCGCCACGCTCCTGACCACGGTTCCCAGCCGGCTGCGGTCGATGCGCCAGAACATCAGCGCTGCCAGTATCACCAGCAATAAAATGATGTAGTAGTAAGGCAGCTTGGTGGTGGCGAAGTTAATGGAAAGCTCGCCGATTTTAACCAGGGGCGCGTTCACGGCTATACCCGTCATGCCCGAGGTCACGTTATCCCAGTTCTTGGCGATGATGATGGCTATCTCACCCAGCGCTAACGTGGCTATGGAGAAGTACAGCCCGCCCATGCGCAGTATCACGATGCCCAGCAGGAAGGCGACGATGGCCGAGCTTAACCCCGCACCCAGCAGTGACAACCAGAACGGCAGCCCGGCCTTGCTGGCAAGGAGAGCGCCTGTATAACCACCGACCGCCAGGAAGGCAGCCTGGCCAAGGCTGAACTGGCCGCTGCGGAAGACGGCCGCGAAGCCCAGCGCAAAAAGGCACATCACCCCCGCCTCGATCAGGATCGAGATGAGGAAGCGGTCCTTTACAACCAGCGGGAAGATAATGGTAAACGTGATAAAAGCCAGCAGCAGTATCAGCGGTAATTTGGCTTTGATTTTCGCTTTGTCCATCTTCCCTTATTTCTCCGATTGTCCGAACAGCCCCTGAGGGCGGAATAGCAATATTACTATTACAATAGCGAATGAGATGAGCTGCGACCAGAAGCCAATGTAATAGGCCACAACGCTGCCGATCATGCCGAGTATAATGCCACCCACCACGGCGCCTCCCAGGCTCCCCATTCCCCCAATGACTATAGCCAGCAGCGCCATTACCAGCGGCTGACCGCCAATCCACGGATCGACGTAGAACATAGGCGCCATGATGGCGCCCGCCAGCGCTGCCAGCCCGCAGCCTATCCCCATGACAAGCGTTGAAACACGCGCGACCTGTATGCCGAACAGCCCGGCCGCCACCGGCTGCTGCGCCGCCGCCCTCAGCGCCAGCCCCAGCCTCGTGCGCTGTATGAATAAATACAGGGCCGCGATGAGCAGGACGGCAATGATCACGGTTGCCAGCCTTTCGCTGCTCAGGCTGACTCCGGCTATGCTGACCGTGCCCGGGAAGGCCGATGTCACCGACCGCGGCGCCGGGCCTGCGATGAGTGTGATTAATCCTTCAAATACCGAAATCAGCGCGATGGTGATCACCACCGCCTGGACAGGCTGCCCGATGGGGCGCATGATGTACCTCTCGATCAGTATGCCCACGAATCCTACAATGGCAGCAGATAGCGCCAGGCTGACAAAAAAGTTGATGCCGGCCTGCTGGAACAGGTAGAAGATGGCATAGGCGCCCAGCATGTAGAACTGGCCGTGGGCGAAATTGAGTATGCCCATGATGCTGAACACCAGCACCAGGCCCGAGGCCATCAGTATGTACATAGAGGACAGCACCAGGCTGTCTATAAATATCGCTGGCGGCATGGATAATCCTTAGCTCTCAGTATCATTGACCATGATTTCAGGTAGCGGGTTCTTCCGGTCAAATGCAATCTCATTTTTTAATCAGGTCGGTTACATCAGCCAGCGGGTGGTCGACATCCCACAGCGGCTCCTCGTTCAGGTAAACGCTCTCGTTGCCCTTGATTATACTCATAGCACAGGGGAAACCGAATACCACGGGTGAGCCGTAGGTCTCCTTGCCGGACAGTGTGTATTTGCCCAGGAAGGTTTCGACTGTACCGCCTCGCAGTACCTTCATTACTTTATCGGGATCCGTAGTGCCCGCCATCTGCACTCCCTCCAGGTAATGCCCCATCGTGGGTACGCCCACACCGAATGCGCCTGCATAGGGTTCCTTACCCCCGTTTTTCGACTTATACTCAGCCCGGATGCGGTTGGCCATATCCATATAGCGTGGTGCTATCTGCACCTTCTTCAGCAGCCAGGGGTAGCAAAAATCACCGCATATGTTCTGCATTGCTTCCTCGCTGCCGGCCAGGCCCTTGACGATGCTGGTATCCAGGATCGCCCCGTTGGCCGCTATCGGCCACTTATAGCCAAGCTGATGACGCTGCCTGGCCATCAACCCGATCTCCAACGGTGTCCCGAAGCTGAACAGCACCTCGGCGCCCATCTCGGCCATCTTGATCAGGTAGGGTGTGTAATTGGTGGTGCCCTCTGGGTAGTACAGCCTGATGCTCCTCACGCCGTACTTCTTCTGTATTTCTTCATCAACCGGAGCGTAGATCTTCTCGATGTCCACATTGCCGCCCTTGGTACCGGTCCAGCATAGCGTCTTGTACTGCGGGAAGGCTTCCAGCACCGCCATGGCCTGGTTGATGCTCATCTCCACCGCAGGGAAGCCGAAAATGGAGTAGGGCTCACGCTCAGTATTGAATGTACCCATGCTGATGGTACTGCTGTTGAGGATGACCTTCTCTGCCGTCGTTATAGGCGCCACGGCGGAATAGCCGATGCCGAAGTAGCTGACGATGGCAGATACCTGTTTATCATATATGAGGCTGCGCGCCGCAGCGACATCTGCGGGAATACTGAAGATAGGGCCGTCGGCGAAATACAACTCAATAATGTATTTGTCATCACCCACCTGCCATCCGCCGTCGGCGTTAATCAGGTCGCGGTATATCTCCATCACAGGCCGGATTGATTCGCCCCACAGGCTCGCCGAACCTGAAAACGGCATAGCACAGCCGATCTTGAGAATATTGGGTGGCGCCGGCGCTTTAGCCGCAGGCGCGACGCAGGACGTGATTATTGCCAGTATCAATACAACCGCCAGTGCTATATAAATAACTTGCCTCTTCAATTCTGCTTCTCCTGCTTACTAGGATCAGGAAACAATGTGTAGGGACAGGTCTTCAGACCTGTCCGCACCTTACCATGTCGAGCCGTTATCATAACTTATTTATTTTCATTTGTATAGAAACGGTTATTCCGACATTTTACTAGGTCATTGCGAGCGTTAGCGAAGCAATCTTTGCGGCACTTAGATCGCCACGTCGGATTCGCCTCCTCGCGATGACGTGTTTTGTTCGCCCCCTACTTCTTTCCCTCCGCTTTGGCGATCTCCTCATCCCGCAACTGGCGCTTGAGTATCTTGCCCACCGGGCTGACCGGCAGCTCGTCCCTGAACTCGACGAATTTGGGAACAGAGTAGGAAGCTAACTTCTCTTTGCACAATGCTATGATTTCATCTGCGTTCACCTTGTTTTTATAAGCGTCCTTGAGCACGATAAAGGCCTTGACGCGGTCGCTGCCCGGCATGTCCTTATCCGGTACAGCCACAGCCGCCGCCAGTTCCACGCCGGGGTGCTCGTAGAGCACCTTTTCCACCAGGATGGTATAGACCTTCATACCTGATACGTTGGCCATGTCCTTGACGCGGTCGGTGATATAGAAATAGCCATCCTCATCCATCCTCACCACGTCGCCCATGGGCAACCAGCCGTCTTCCACCAGGCCGCTGCCGGGCGTGGGCCAGTAACCCTGCATGATCTGCGGGCCGCGCACCCACAACTCGCCCTCCTTGCCGGGTTCGGTATCCTTGCCGGTCTCGAGGTCGATTATCCTGGTTTCGACGTCCGGCATGGGCACACCTATTGAGCCGTACTTCTTCACCGTGCACAGGTCCGAGATGGACAGGTTAGCATGCGTGCCGCCACCCATCTCCGAGGCGCCGTAGCTGTCGCCGATGTCTGCGCCTGTCTCCTCCTTGAACTTGTCTATCATATCCCTGCGTAGTGGGGCGGTGGACGATACAAAGCCGGTCTTTACCTTGCCAAGCCCCATTTCCAGTAGCTTAGCGTACTGGGTGGGCACGCACGATGCGCCGGTAGGCTCGTTCTCTTTTATCACCTTCATAAGTGTCTTCAAGTCGCGCGGGTCGGCTACCAGGTAGACCTCAAATGCCCAGAAGATGCAGAATTGCGTGTAGGTCATGCCGAACTGGTGATAGAGCGGTACGCCAATCAGCCAGGATATCTGCCCCCTTAACACCGATTCTAAAAAGCTGAAAGCCCATGCCATATGACTGAGGTTGGCCATGCGGCTGTTGTGCGTCAGCATCACTCCCTTGGGCATTCCCGTGGTACCACCGGTGAAAATAAGTTCGGCCAGGTCCTTCGCCGGGTCAATATCCACCTTCGGTGGTTCAGGAGCTGCTTTCTCTATCAGGTCGCGGAACTGGTGTGCTCCAGGCACCTGCTTCAATGATTCAGGTTGTTTAGAATAATCCGCTACCGAGGTCACAATAATACGCTTTACTTTCGTGTAATCTTGCAGCTTCTTGACCACATGAAGCATTGTGTCCATGCAGATGACCGTCTCTGCGCCGGATTCACCGATCTCATAGATTAGTTCGTTTTCCTTGTGCAGCGGGCTGCAGGGCACATGCGCAGCCCCGGCTTTGAGTATGCCGAAGTCGCTGATGATGAACTGTGGGCCGTTGGCCAGTATGGTCGACACCCGGTCGCCTTTCTTTATGCCCAGCCTTACCAGTGCGTTAGCAAACCTGTCGGCCAGTTCCTTCAATTCCTTGTAAAGTATGATTTTGTCCATATAATGGACCGCCGGCCTCTCGGCGTAGTCACGCGCGCTGTTATCCAGCACGCTGTAAAGGGGCACATTGGGGTAAGGTTTAATCGACTCGGCCAACTTAATGAGCCCCTGTTGTCCCAGGTCATATTGCTTAAGCCAGGGTTTGTCTGCCGGTAATACCATGACCTCCTCCTTTTTCAACCTTAGAATTATTGTTAGGCCTTTGCGCTTAGTTTCGCAAAGACAATGCTTATTCTAACACAGATGTTAAAAATGGAAAATACAGAGAAATAAATCATTGACAGGGCAGGATATTAAACCTACAATATTGTAAATAATCCATAACGGGAGGTATAAAATGGCCTTATTTGCTACACAGGAATGGCTGGACGAGATTGCCAGGCTATTGAATGAAGATCCCGCTTATGCAGAGGGCGCCAAGAATTGGGAGGGCGATTTCCTCTATATCATCGAACCTGACGAGCTTCAACCGAACCCCGGCTACTATTATATAGACCTGTACCATGGGAAATGCCGCAAGGCCGTAGTGCTTAAGGACCCCTCTGAAGTAAAGGCGGAATTTGAGCTGTCAGCTACTTACTCGGTCTGGAAGAAGATACTGACTGGTGAACTCGACGGCATGAAGGCCATGATGACCCGCAAGATGAAGTTCAAGGGCGCTATCGCCAAGGTGATGAAGGATACCAAGTCCCAACAAGCCTATGCCAAGGCCCTTGCCCAACTTAAGACAGAATACATTTAATAAATATCCAAATGTATCCCGGTGCTGTGCACCATAGTGCGCCTGTTCGCACTGACAATATTTCTGGAGGTAGCCGGTATGTGGTATTTCCGCAATCCGTTGATCGTGTTCGGTGACGATGCCCTGTAACACCTCAGGGAGATAAAGGGTAAGCGCGCCCTAATTGTGACCGACGCAGTACTGGTCAAGCTGGGTTTTGTCGATAAAGTTGCTAAAGAACTGAAGCACGCCGGCATCGAGCATCGCGTTTTCGCCGAGGTGGAACCGGACCCATCCGTTGATACTGTCAGAAAGGGCGCGCAGGTTGCGCTTGAATATAAACCTGACTGGCTGATCGGCCTGGGTGGCGGTTCGCCCATGGACGCGGCCAAGATGATCTGGATGCTCTACGCACAGCCAGACACGGAGCCTTACGCCATCGTACCCTTCCAGGATTACGACGCGCGCAGTAAAGCCCGCATGATCTGCATACCGACTACGGCGGGCACAGGCTCAGAGGTGACCTGGTTCATGGTGGTTACGGACACAGTCGAGCAAAGGAAGATAGCCGTCGGCACACCGGAGGCCTTACCCGATATCGCGATACTGGATTCCCGCTTGATGGGAGATATGCCGAAGGGACTGGTGGCCGATACCGGCATGGACGCGCTGACCCACTGTGTTGAGGGCTTTGGCTCAACCTGGCGTACGGATTTCACCAACGGCCCTGCCCTGATGGCAATGAAGTTAATTTTCAAATACCTCAAGCGCTCATACGACGACGCTTCCGATAAAGAGGCCAGGGAGCACATGCTCAATGCCTCGGCATTGGCCAGTATGTCCTGGAGCAACGGCATGGCCGGACTGGCGCATAATATGGGCCATGCGCTGTGGGGTTTCTTCCATGTTACGCATGGCAAATCCGTCGGGCTCTACCTGCCTTACAACATGGAGTACCTGGCCGAAGCCGGGGCCGGAGTCTTCGCTGAAGCCGCACGGTTTATCGGACTGGAAGGTGAGACTGATCTCGAGCTCACGCGCGCCCTGATCACCGGGATTCGGGATATGGCCCGGAATCTCGGTCAGCCACTGGCTGTAAAAGAGCTCAACATCGAAAAAGCCGCCTATGAGAAGGCCCTGCCTGAGATGGTTGAGCGGGCTATCGGTGAGGCCTCCACCCCCACTGTCCTGCGTGTACCTGACGAGAAGGATATGGAGCGCATGTTCCTCTATGCTTATGAGGGTAAAGTAGTTGATTTCTAAAAGGCTATGACCAATCATTTCATTCTAAATTACAGGGAGGTACTCACGTGGACTTCAGATTAACGTCTGAACAGGAAAAGCGCAGGCAGGAATATCATGCTGTTTGCAGGGAATTGTCCCTCAAGGCACCGCACCCCATCCTGGGCGAGAAAACCATCTTCGGTACCGAGCATGGCTGGAAGTTCTTTCGTTATTGTGCGAGGGAGTTCGCCAGGAGAGGCTGGCTGTCGCTATCCTGGCCGGCTGAGTACGGCGGCACGGGCGACCGCATGGACCAGGTCTTGCTGGCCGACGCCATGGGCTACAACGGTGTCCCCGGCATCGACCCCTTCGGAGTAGGCATGCTGGCCCCCACCCTCCTGGCAGTGGGAAGCGAAGAGCTAAAAAAAGAGTTCCTGCCGCCCATAGCCAGCGCCGATGTGATGTGGTGCGAACTCTGGAGCGAACCTAACGCAGGGTCTGATCTCGCAGCCTTGACAGCGACGGCTATCAGGAAAGGCGACGAATATGTCATCAACGGGCAAAAAACATGGAACACCAATGCCCACAACGCCGACTGGGCGTTTGGTATCTTCAAGAGTGACCCGGAGGGTAAGAAGCACAGGAACCTCAGCTTCCTTCTGATGGATATGAAGACGCCCGGTATAACAGTGCGCCCGCTGTATTATATGAACGACGGCCATATCCTGAACGAGGTCTACTTCGACGACGCGCACGTGCCGGCCAGGAATCTGGTTGGAAAAGAACATGAGGGATGGGCAGTGGTCAACGTCCTGGCAGGTTTTGAGAGATCCAACATGGGAGCGGTCGCGGGTATGCGCCGTGCGTTGGAAGAGATAGTCCACTACTGCAATGAAACAATTGTGAACGGGCGGCCGCGGTCACAGGATCCCATGATCCGCAACCGCCTGGCGCAATTAGCCTGCGAGATCGAGGCCATGTCTACACTGGGTTACCGCATTGCCGACCAGCAGAACAGGGATGAAATGGGATTGATGGATGCCTCAGCCATGAAAGTATTCTCAACCGAATTGGAAGAGCGTTTCGCGGCGCTGGCAGTGGACATTTTTGGCCCCTCCGGCCAGATTACAGGCGGCAGGTGGGCTCCCATGGGCGGGCACTGGATTAATGCCTACCAGGAGAGCTTTGTGGGCACAATTTCTGCCGGCACCAATGAAATTCAGCGGAACATCATTGCCTGGTACGGACTCGGCCTGCCCAGGATGAAATAATTGAGAAGGCCCTGTTAATGCGTTGACCGCGTTAAATCCGCTTAACTGTACAACATTTTCACCGGGAAATCCAATTTCAATTCGCAACCATACGATTATCAGTCATTATCGGCCTTGGTCACGATGATATCCATTTGCCACGCGACTGCCAGAGTATGATTCGGGAGGCACAGCGATGACGAAGCCGACCAAAGGGTCGACCGTGAAATCTATAGCTTGGTAAGCGGCCTTCACTTTAGGAACAGCCAACCAACCGGCGTTGCCTGGACGCTATTTTGCCGGTTGTTTCTTGGCCTCCATGACCGCGATCTGTGCAAGTATCTCTTTATAGCGTTTTTCAGTTATGGGGTAGAAATAGAGGACCACGGCCGCCAGGATGAAGAAGGCAGCAGCAATCGGCCCCAGGAAAAGCCGGATCCCAAGCTGCGCGCTGGCTGCCTGCGGCATGAGATTTGCCACGTAGCCCAGAGCCTCCAGTGTCACACCCATGATAAAGGCTGCCAGCGCCTGCCCGATCTTGAGTCCCCAGGTCCAGATGCCGAAGAACGCACCTTCCCTGCGCTCGCCAGTCCTCATATAGTCATATTCTATTGAGTCGGCCACTATGGCATAAGGCATGGCATAAAGGAAGCCCATGCCGATGCCCATGAAAGCCATCATGCCCAGGTTGAAGGCAACGCCCATAGTGTGTCCAATGAGAAACAGCACCATCAAGCCCACTGCCATGATTACAAAGCCTGTGCCGTAAACCAGTTTCTTACCGGTTTTCTTGCTCATGGCAACGCTGACGGGGATGAAGAGTATGGCAACGCCGATCAATATCAGCATGGCGTATGTGGTCATGTCTTCAGCGCCCAGTATATATTTGAAGTAGTAGATCACTATGCCGCTGGCGATGGTGATGCCAAGGATATGCGATATATAAGACAGGAGTATTAACAGGTAAGGCTTGTTCTTAAAGACCTCCCTGTATGTTTCCCAGAAGCCCATTGATATGGCCGGTTTGATCACAGCGGATTCCCTGACTGAAAAGACGGTGGTTAAGGTTGAAACGAGCAGCACTGCGCCGAAGATGGTACCCATAAGCACGAAGCCCAGATTT
>CAYLRS010000028.1:0-10308 GCA_964385895.1 uncultured Dehalococcoidales bacterium | reverse complement strand
GGCGCGGATATTGGTCTGCTTCTTCTCCTTGCAGACATTGACGGCCAGGTCGGTGGGACGTGAGTTCATTCCCACTATCATACCCTCGTAAACGGGCGTCCCCGGCTCGATGAATGTGATGCCGCGTTCCTGCGCATTGTTCAGCCCGTAGGTGACCGCTACTCCCTCCTCGGCAGCCACCAGCGCGCCGCTGCGCGCGGAACTTATCTCGCCAGCCCAGGGTTGGTACCCCAGGAAAAGCGTGTTCATGATGCCTTCGCCGCGGGTGGCAGTCAGGAAGGCGCTGCGGAAACCTATGAGCCCGCGCGTGGGTATGCTGAACTCCATGCGCACGTTGCCCTTGCCGTCATTGTGCATATCGGTCATTTTGGCTAACCGCTGACTTAGAAGTTCGGTGATCACCCCGATGTAGTCTTCCCTGGTGTCCAGCGTCAGGGTTTCTACCGGCTCCATGACCTGCCCATCAACTTCCCTGGTAATCGCTTCCGGCCTGGATACCTCGAACTCGTAGTCCTGGCGGCGCATGGTCTCCACCAGTATCGCCAGGTGCAGTTCGCCCCTGCCTGATACCAGGAAAAGGTCAGGACTGTCGGTATCCTCAACCTTCAGGCTTATATTGGTCTCAAGCTCCCTGTACAGCCGCTCGCGCAGTTGGCGGGACGTGCAATACTTGCCCTCCCGCCCGGCAAACGGCGAACCGTTTACGCCCAGGGTGATTTTCACGGTCGGCTCGCCGATTTCGATGCGCGGCAGCGCTTCGGGCTGTTCGGAATCAGTAACCGTATCGCCTATGCTCACGGCCTCCAGGCCGGTGAGGGCTATAATATCCCCCGCGGAGGCTTCTTCAACTGAGGACCGGTTGAGCCCCATGAAGGTGAAGACCTCGCTTACCTCGTAGCGCCTGGGAGCTCCATCGGCGCCGATGACCGCAACAATGTCCTTCGGCCTGACGCTGCCCCTGTGTATCCTGCCCATGGCAAACCTGCCCTTGTAGCTGTCATAATCCAGGTTGGAAACCAGCATCTGGAAAGGCCCATCTTCAATGGTTGGCGGTGGTACCTGCTTGAGGATACATTCGAATAACGGGATAAGATCGCTGCCCTCTTCACCGGGTACGGTGGCGGCTGTTCCGTTCCTGGCACTGGCGTACAACACCGGGAAATCGAGCTGGTCTGCATTGGTTACCAGCTCCAGGAAAAGGTCCTGGGTGAGGCGGAGCACTTCCTCCACCCGTGAGCTCTCCCTGTCGATCTTGTTGATGACCACGATTGGCTTCAGGCCTTTCTCCAGTGCCTGCCGCAGCACAAAGCGGGTCTGCGGCATGGGGCCCTCCACGGAGTCCACCAGCAGCAGGCAGCCGTCGGCCATGTTGACGACGCGCTCCACCTCGCCGCTGAAGTCGGCATGCCCCGGGGTATCTATGATGTTGATCTTGACGCCGCGGTAGGTGACTGCCGTGTTCTTGGCAAGTATGGTGATGCCCTTCTCGCGTTCCAGTGCATTCCTGTCGAGTATCAGCTCGCCGACCTGCTGGTTCTCGCGGAAGACCTTGCTCTGCTTGAGCATGGCATCTATCAGGCTGGTCTTGCCATGATCGACGTGCGCGACAATAGTTATATTCCTTATATCTTCACGGTTTCTCTGGTCCAAGGTTATCCCCTTAGATGGTTTATGCGTAAGACGGTTTTAACCGCGTGCGGAAACTGAAGTCAAGCATAGACATCCGCTAATATGGTAGCACATTCGCGGGCAGGGGATTAAATCTGCGAAGCTGAAGCGTCCTTCCGCAGGATATACTCGCGGACGATTTTTAACACCGCTTCGACCGCCTGGGGTTCGATATGCTTGCTGACGTCATTAGACGTGTGATAGACCCAGCCTTCGCCGTAGTCCTTTATATCGAAGCTCATCGCTGCGATGTTGGTGGCTTCCACACCTGCCTCGCCGAAGGCTGCCGCGTCGGTGCTGCCACCGCCGAAGGACATAGCTGAGATCCTGGCAGCGTAGCCCATGTTTTTTGCTATATCTACGCAGTCCTTTGCCATTTGATGAGACAATTTGACGGTGGAATTGAGGTCTTTATCCAGGAAAGTCAGGGATTTGAGTTTGTAAATTGTATCTATGTTTAAAACACAGGTACTGGTTTGCAGCAGCTCTTCCCGGTGCTTTTTAATGTAAGCGCGGGCGCCACGCAGGCCGGCCTCTTCCGCATCAAAGGAAGCTATAATAAGCCGGGTGTGTTGCAGAGGGTTGTCGCCAGCCTTTTTCGGGTCGCCGAAAATCCTGGCTATCTCAGCGGCAATGGCCACTGCTATCATGTTGTCGCCGGCGCCGGGTACCACCTCCCCGGTGGTGAAAAACGCCATAGGAAGGACCAGGACGCCGCCGATTATAAGCACGATGGCTATCCACAATGGCAGCACGATATTGAAAGCCAGCAGTACAGTGGCCACCAGGGAAACAAGGAATCCGAGCATTAAAAACAACATGCCGCCGTTAATCAGAAGCGCATAGTATTTCGGCATTTTAGCCAGCAGCTGGAAAACGTAGGCGGCATCGTGGTGGGCGGATACCACGACCTGCTGCTTCACCTCGCCGGCAGGCTCGATGGAGCCGTGAACATTGTATCCCTTTGCCTTCGGGAAAAGCGGGTCGAGCAGGTGCCAGTAACGCACAAACTGGCCATAGAAAACGAAGAGGCCAAGGGCAAACCCGATAAGGGCCGGGATGGGATAGCCGAAAAAGAGGAGCACAACGCAGATGAAATACACGATGACCAGCCCGGGTATATATTTAAGGAAGGCCTGCGGGTGAACATTGAACTCCTCGATTTTAACCGAACCGGAGTCACAGTGTTTGTGGAACTCCGTCCTTATGCGCTCGGCCGCCCTGTGGCAGCTCTTCCTGCCCGCAAGCCTGCAGGGGTAGTTCTCAACCACCTCATCGGTGAACGCGAACGCGCCCTGCACATGCGACTTCGTTACCTCATGCGCTTTCTCATTGCTACCCATTTTCTCACCCCCATTATTTATTCAAAGCCGAGCCAGGTAGTTATCTTATCCACCGGCTCGCGAGAGGTCACCAGTTTATTCGCCGGGAAATCCCAGTCCGGATAGCCGATGGCTATGCCGGCGATGAGCCGCTTGGACTCCGGGATATTGGCATACTTCTTCCAGACCTGGTCGTACATAATGCCCTGGTCTGCTATGCAGGTGGCCAGTCCGTATTCCAGGGCGGCCAGGCAGATGCTCTGGCACATGGCGCCTATGCCGAGCATATCGAGGTGGTACTCCATGGACTTGTCGGAGCAGATCGCGATATGGCAGGGTGCATCGAAGAAACGGAAACCCCGGGACATCCACTGCTTGCGCTTCTCCTTATCTTCGCGCGCAATGTCCATCAGCTTGAAGATCTCCACAGCCAGGGCAACCTGCCGCTGCCGGTAAACGCCCTCAAACGGCTTGCGCAGCATGTCGTTGGTAGGGAAGGCGCCCTCGTTAAAAAGCCTGCCGCATTCCTCGCGTACCTGGTTGAGGGCTTTGCCTGCAACCACTACGAACTCCCAGGGCTGTGTATTCATACCCGACGGCGTGCGTATGGCTGCTTCCAGGATTTTATGAACCGTATCCTTCGCTACAGGGTCCTTTTTATAGGCCCTGACGCTCCTTCTGGTCTTAAGCGCTTCTATGACGTCCAATTCAAGCCTCCTTACGGATTACTGGCAAGTATTCTACACTTTTTTGCTCTCGGAATGCCATTGCACCTATGTTGGGAGTGAACGGATTGATCAAACATATCTTTCAGCGATCGTTTTTTCACCGTTAACCAATATTTGATATGCTATACTAATTGTCGGTTTGCCCGCGGGCAAACCCCTGCGAAATAAATTGAAAGCAACTTATCAGCGTTATCCAATTAAAAGGTGATATGTCGATGAAAAAAACTGGCATCCTGATTGCTTTAATCATTTCTGCGATAGTGCTCTTCACGGCCTGCGGAGATCCCACCACGGAGTATCTCCGGCAGGGAGACACCTATTACGACCAGGGCCAGTTAGTTGAGGCCATAGCCGAATACACCAGGGCTATCGAGAAAAATCCGAACCTTGTTGCCGCCTATACGCACAGGGGCGCGGTTTACAATGCGAGGGGAGAATGGGATCTGGCGATAGCCGACCTCAGCAAGGCAATACAACTCGAACCGAACGCCGTTGTCAACTATCAGAACAGGGCCTTCGCCTATCTGGCGAAAGAGCAGTACGACCAGGCTCTAGCTGATCTCAACAGGACCGTTGAACTCGACCCCGGGGCAACCATGGCCTATACCAATTTAAGCTGGCTCTATGTGCACAAGGGCAACTGGGACCAGGCCATAGAATCGGCTACCAAAGCAGTCCAGCTTGATCCAAACAGCTACGATGCTTACTTCAACCGCGGTGTTGCCTGCTACTCCAAAGGGGAGATCAGCAAAGCCCAGAGCGATTTCAATTCAGCTTTAAATATCAACCGCAACCTCGCCCCGGCTTACAATTATCGCGGCAAGATCAACATTGTCAGCGACAACCTCACCCAGGCCATAGATGATTTCAGCAAGGCCATAGAAATCGACCCTGACATGGCCGAGGCTTATAAGCTACGCGGATTCGTTTATATTGAACACAGGGAAGCTGAAAAGGCACTGGACGACCTGAATAATGCTATAAAGCTCGATGACAGCGACGCCATGTCCTACTTCTACCGGGGCCATGTTTACAACGCGAACCAGGAGTTCGACAGGTCACTGGACGACCTCAGCCGTGCCCTTTTACTGGGGCCTGCTGCCGATACAAAAACCTTTGACCCGTTCCGTTTTGATCCCGGCGCCATATACCTGGAACGCGCGGTAGCCAACAGGGGCAAGCAACAGCTCAACCAGGCCGTAGCGGACGCCACCAGGGCAGTGGAACTACAACCCAACTACGCCAGGGCATACGTCACGCTGGGCGAACTGCTCATTGTAAATAGTGACGTGGAAAAGGCGTTTACGGCTCTCAATAAGGCTATCGAGCTTGACCCGAACCTGCCCGAAGCGTATTTCAACCGCGCGGTGGCTTATGAGGTCTTTGCCATAATGACTAAAAATTATAACTATTACGACCAGTCTGCGGCGGATCTTCAGAAAGTTATTAAGATTTCAAAAGACCCCGTGCAGGTTGAAGCCGCCAAAGCAAGTATAAGGATGATGCAGAGCAAGGGTTATATACCCTGATTTTGCATTTGTCTTTGCGAGGAGCGCAGCGACGAAGCAATCTCAAATACCACATGTCGTTGCGAGGGACGCAGCCCCGCGGCAATCTCATGGCATTAAGTCAAGCCTCCGATCATGGGATTGCCGCGCTATCGCTCGCAATGACACGGTTGGGATGCTTGCCATGGCATTCATTTAAATAGTCCACCGAAGAACTCTGCCACCGCATCCGCCATCTTATCCTCATAGCCGCCCCAGAAATGGTCGGAGCCATGAATTATCTCGAGCTTCTTCGGCTCAACGGCCTCAGAATAGTAAGCAGCCACATCATCCGGCAGAACCATGTTGTCCCGGCTGCCGCTCACAAGCAGCTTGGGCTTCCTATAGCTTTTGAGCAGGGATACGTGCGACCGCTCCAAATAAGGCGAAATAAAGGCAGCTCCCCTGACCCGGCCGTCCACGCAGGCGACCGGCAATGCCACTGCCGCCCCGAAGGAATATCCCGCGAGGCCGAGTTTCCCACGGTCCACCCCCGGTTGGTTTTCCAGCCAGTCGAGTGCGGCTTTTATGTCCTTCTGCTCGTCAACACCACCCCCCTGCCTGCCCTCGCTCTCACCCACACCGCGGAAGTTGAAAATGAGCGCCGCTATAGCCTTCGCAGCCAGAGCATCGGCAATAGCGTAAATTACATTATTGTGCATGGAACCGCCGTATAGCGGGTGCGGATGGCATACCACGACGGCAGATACGCCTGTCTCCCCCTCGACCTCATAGTATATGCCCTCTAATTTCAAACCACCGCAGGGAAAGGTAACATGGCTCTGCTTCATTCTTTCTTTTCCATCCTGGCCCCCCACCAGGCTTTGAGCCTTGCCAGTATCGTCTTCTCAAAGCCCTGCTCCGACGGGTAGTAGTATCGTTTTCCCTTCATGGAGTCGGGCAGGTTCTGCTGCTCCACGAAATGGCCTTCGTAGTCATGGGCATACTTGTACCCCTTGCCATAACCCAGGTTCTGCATGAGTCCCGTGGGTGCATTGCGCAGGTGCAGGGGGACAGGGTCGTTGCGCGTGGTCTCGACGTCTTTCTGCACGCGGGAGTAGGCGGTGTAAAGCGAGTTGCTCTTGGGGGCGGTGGCCAGGTATGTTACCGCCTGAGCGAGCGCAAGGTTGCCTTCAGGCATGCCGATAAAATGCACGGCCTGCTGTGCCGCCACAGCAACCACCAGCGCCTGGGGATCGGCCATGCCCACATCTTCAGAGGCAAAGCGTATCAGCCGCCTCACGATATAAAGCGGGTCTTCCCCCGCCTCCAGCATCCGCCCCAGCCAGTAGAGCGAGGCATCGGGATCCGAGCCGCGCAGCGACTTGTGCAGCGCTGAAATCAGATCGTAATGCTGGTCGCCGGCCTTATCGTAGAGCAGCGCCTTTTTCTGCAGCGACTCCTCAATATCACGCAGTGTTACCTGCCGTGTGCCATCGCTGCCCGGCTGCACCGCCTGCGCAGCCATCTCGATGGCATTCAGTGCCACCCGTGCGTCGCCGTTGGACATAACTACGAGCAGTTGCAGCGCATCGTCATCCAGACGGACGTTCAATGGGGCCAGCCCCCTTTCGCCGTCCTTCAGCGCGCGCTCGATTATTGCTCTGATCTCGTCGTCGGTCAGGGCACTAAGCGTAAAAACGCGGCAGCGTGAGAGTAAAGCTGAAATAACCTCGAAGGAAGGGTTCTCGGTGGTGGCGCCTATGAAGGTCACCTCGCCGTTCTTGACATAGGGCAGTATGGCATCCTGCTGGCCCTTGTTGAAGCGGTGGATTTCATCTATGAAAAGGATGGTGCGCTGGCCCGTAGCCTTGCGGCGCGTCCTGGCCTCATCAACGACGCGGCGCAGGTCGGCCACGCCGGCAGTGACCGCGCTCATGGGCACGTAGTACGAGCGGGAAACGTTGGCGATGACATGCGCCAGCGTAGTCTTGCCGCTGCCCGGCGGACCCCACAGTATTATCGAAGGCAGCTGGTCCGCTTCTATGGCCTTGCGCAACACGCGCCCGTCGCCGATGATGTGCTGCTGCCCGACGTATTCTGCGAAATTGCGCGGGCGCACCCGCGCCGCCAGCGGCATAATAGAAATTGAATCCGGATTTTCCCCGGCGCATTTACTACCTTTCAATCCGGGCGCGCCGAGGTCGAAAAGGGTCATGGTTGATTCGTCTCGTTCTTCTTGAGTTCCGGAGCCAGGCTTGACGCCCGCTCGTAATAATCTTTGATTTTATCCAGGTAGGTTATCTTGGAAGCCACCAGAGTCACATGGGCTTTATCTTTGACGCCGTAAAAATCCCCGCCCCGCACTTCTCCATCGTTGGTAAGCTCGCGCAGGCGGTTGCCTACAGATCTCGTCCCATTAACATTGGCATGCTTTACCGGGACGCAAAGTAGGTAGAGCGCCTTGCGCGCATCTTCCAGCCTGCACTCGACGGAGAAGTGGCTCAAAGCCGCGCTCATGGCTTCCATAGCCTTCACCGTCTCTGCTCCCTTGTTCTCAAAGCCGTCACCCCGCTTGAACCATGAGAGGCCTCCAGGAGATAGCTGCGACATGCCGAAACCTATTGCGCTCCACCCGTTGAGTGTCTGCACGATATCGCCGACACTGAGATGACTTGTGCCCACGTACTTTGGGTCCACCCTTTCACTTGCCCTGAGCAAATCAAGGAAAGGGATGACTATCTCGCGGTTGATAGCGTCATTCCCCGCCTGCGACACCGTGCTCGCCTCCGACCTGACTTTCTCGTTATCGAAGAGGAAGATTGCGTCGGCGGCCTTGTCGATCGATTTCAGGCACAACGCGGTATTGTACACGCAGGTGGGCACATTGCTCTCCGCCGCGAGCGGCAGGACTACCAGGGCATATACGGGCTTGTTGACGTACCTGTCCTTCAGCTTCCTTGCCAGCAAGGAGATGCCCCCCGAACCTATACACCCGCCGCTGCCAGCGACGAGCATAAAAGCATCCGTCTCGAAGAACTCGCCGGCCCTCATGGTGGCCAGTATGCGATCGCCGTTTACCCTCATGGTCTCAGCGCCGACCTCAGATTCCTTGCGCGTGGTAGACGGCGAGGGAAGTGCTATGGTGAGAAGCTTATCGCCCAACTTGCGCATCGCAGTGAGCTTTTGCTGGTCGTCATTTATGGCATAGGATCTGACCAGTATCTCAACCCCGGTCTCCGCCCTTGCCCGGGAAGCGAGCCGGACGAACGCTGCCGCTATATTACTGCCGCAGTCGCCGACCCCGATTACTACCAGCTTCATATACGCTTTACCCCCGGCGGGGTTTTAAACCAAAGAGATACTATCTGATTTATCTCCACGTTTCTATATACCATAACAGATAAGACATAGCATGGCAACCACCAGGGTGTTATTTAAACCGCCTGACCTGAAAGCGGTAAAGCTTGACGGGCTCAGAGCTACCGATGCCAGCCTTCTGCCGGCAGATGGCTATCTGTGTTTCCACGTCGTTCACTCCCTCGAGATCGGGCAGCAGCAGTCCGCGGCGGTATCCGCACTCAACAATCAATCCGTACTTTTTAGGATCGAGCTGCGCAGGGCTATCCACAGGTTCGGGCGACGTGAGGATGTCCACGCTATACTCAAGATTGTCAAGTTCCGAGGGGCGGACCGGCGTGAAGCGGGGATCATCAACCGCCGAAGAGATGGCGTTACGCACTATCTCTTCAGCCACGTTCTTTTGAGCAGGCTCGAAGGTACCGATGCAGCCACGCAGCTGGCCGCGCTTCTTCAGGGAGACGAACACCCCCGCCCGTCCCTTCATCTCGGGCGAAAGCTCCCCGGGTTTAATGATTTCACCATTATTTATATAGCTCTCCACGGCCTGCTTTGCCAGCAGGGCAACCGGATGCATTTCTTTCTTCATGGATAAGTCACCTCATTTGCTGATGATGATCCCAGCATACCCGACCACGCTGGAATAGTCGCCGGAGGTATCGCCGCTGGTCTGGTATTTCACCAGTTCCGCCTTGCTGGCGCCAAGTTCCTTTGCTGCGGTCAGCATACAAATTACAGACGCGGGAGCACACATAGAGCTATTAGAGTTGGCAATAAATTCATCAATATTCAGATCAAGTATAGGTTGAATTGCACGCATATCATCGGCCTTGGCTTTCTCATGTGGTTTATGATGAGTCATGTCCCCACTTGCCACGATCACTGCATCCGTGCTCGTTGATTTTAGTACATTTGCTATTGCCCTTCCTATCTCCTTGTATATTGACGGATTAGCATGCCAAAGCAAAATCGGGACTATCATAACATCCGATTTGAAGTACTGTATAAATGGCACCTGCACTTCCAGAGAGTTCTCGCCCTCGTGAATCTCATCATCCTTCGCAAGGTTCTTCGATGCCCTTAAAATCGCCGACGCAAGTTCATCGTCGATCCGCACATCGCCCAAAGGCGTCTTCCATATTCCATCTGTCATTATACTGAACGGCTTGCCATCGTGCCGATGGTTGGGACCTAGTAGTATAAAGGTATTCTTGAATTTGATACGAGAGAAAACGGCCCCTGCGACCGGACCGGAATAGGCATAGCCTGCGTGGGGGGAGACGACTCCTATGGCATCCAATTTCAGGGCATCTTTATCAGTCATTTTTTTTATATTTTCTCGTAATTCGCCGGGCTTGCCGGGATACCATGATCCTGCTAAATAAGGTTCTCTTATCATTTTCCCGCCCCCGTATTCAACGTATTCCTTATGTTCAGGTCCGCGCCGCATATGGCGCAGTTGGAACCTTTTACCGCAACTATCGAAGTGCTGTAACCCGCCCTTTTTATCACCACGTTGCCGCAACTGTAGCAGACAGTGTTCTCATGCTTGTGGCCGGGCACATTCCCCAGGTAAACGAAGCGCAGCCCGGCTTCTTTGCCTGTGTTATAAGCTTTTTCCAGCGTTGAGATAGGCGTAGCAGGCAAGTGTATCAGGTTATGATTGGGATGGAAGCGGGTCACGTGCCAGGGCGTCAGCTCGCCGAGCTTCTCTTTGATCCAGTTTGCGATGCCGGAAAGCTG
>CAYLRS010000027.1:0-10354 GCA_964385895.1 uncultured Dehalococcoidales bacterium | reverse complement strand
CTCGGTGGATTGGCCCGTGATATTGCCCCTTTCGTCTGTGAAGTTGAAGGGAGGAGACTCTTCCGTTATAATGCGCAGTTTTTCAGTTGGCGCCGCAGTTATGCATCCCGAAAGTAAAACCAGGAACAAAAGCATAAAGGTAATTATGTTTCTCATCGGCCAGTCCTCCCAGCGTTAGTCTTCGTGGCTTATTTTTACATAGCACCAGTGAAATGTCCAGCGGCCGCTAATTGATTGATTATTCAATTAGTTTTATACTTTGGGCACAAAATTTCGCGAGGTTGAATGATGGCAGAGAGAAAGAAGGCTGTAAATACGAAGGCCGCAGCGAAAAGGCATATAAAACTTAACCGTGCCCAGAGGGGCAAACAAATAGCCAATATGAGAAAACGGCAGATCACCAGGGCTGCATACGAGGTGATCGCCCAAAAAGGGTATTATAACTTTACCATGATGGACATCGCCAAAAGAGCAGGCGTATCTTCGGGGCTGATTCATCATTACTTTAAAGATAAAGAGAACATGCTGGTTACACTTCTCCGGGAGATGCAGCAAAATATTCGTTCATCACTCGAAAAAACGACCGAATCCGTGGTGGACCCGAAGCAAAAACTGGAGATCTATATGGACCAGGCCTTTGAGCTTGTAGAAAGTGAGCGCGAATATCTGCATGTCATTTTTGACTTTATGACCCAGATCAAATTTAATGAGCGTATGCGCGGGATCCTCGGCAAGCTCTACCGCGGCTACCGTGAGGCATGTTACTCGATTTTGAAGGAAGGGAAAGAGAAGGGTGTCTTTGTTGAGATGGACGAGCATTTTCTCTCCCCTTTTTTCGTCGCGACAATACTTGGCCTCATGGAGCAATATGTCATAGATAATTCAGCTTTTGTCTACCGCGAATATACAGCCAGAATTAAGAAATATATCTTTGACATGATCCTGGTTAAGAAATAGACGGTTCTTACGAGGAAGTCTATTTATTACACAGTCCTCTCAATAATGTGAAGGTGCTGCTCTCGTCGAGTTTGCCCTCTTCAAACGTTTTCTTAATATGCTCCACCCCTTCCTTAACGCCCATTGAATCCAACCCTTTCTCATCCAGCGGGAACTCAGGGAAGAGAAAGAACATCCTGGCGATCTTGCCTTTATCCCCGCAGACAAGCTCCTCCACAGGCTTAACCATCATCTCCTTTTCCTCTTTGCTGAGCGGGGCCTTGATAAAAACATCATTGCAGAAATGATAGCGGCACTCCCTCGGCCTTATCTCGAAAATTGGGCAGGTACTGAATTTTTCCGAGTAGAATATGCAGCCTATGTGCTTGCAGCACCTGCCGTTGCACGGCGGGCAAACCTGCATCGCAGTTTCATTTAGTACCCGGACAAGGCGGGTAATCTCCAAACCAAACAGCTCCTCAAACTCACCGTCGGTTAAAAATATCTTCGTGTTAATAATTTCTGCCATTTACTTTCTGAATATTTTAGCAGGTAACCCGCACCATGCCGTGCTTTAGCTTTGACAGCTACAGGCTCAGGGGCATATATTATCAGGGTGCCACAGTACTATCAGCTAGCGACAAACAAGGTTAAAATATGGTGGGATTCAGCGCGATGGGTTGCCCTTCCGAACTCAGCCGTGCCCTGTTTACTGGGCGGCCTGCTGGCCTTTGTCCACGATAAATTCAATTTACTCTATTTTAGCATAGCCTTCCTGGGGATAATCGTTGTCCATCTGGGTACAAACCTGCTGGACGACTATGCCGACCTTAAAATCGGGGGTTCTTCCTTAAGGGATAGGGTACAGGATGCGAACTCCGACCCTATCCGCACCGTCAAGGCCCGTTACGTCTTAAACGGCGATATTAAACTGAATCACCTGCTTTATGCATCGCTTGGCCTGTTTGCCCCGGGGATAGCAGCCTGCATATTCCTTACAATAAAGTCCGGCTGGCCTGTTGCCGCAATCGCCGCTATCGGTGCTTTAATATGCTTCTTCTATTCCATGCCTCCAATAAGCCTTTCATATCACGGACTTGGGGAATTGGTGGTTAGCGCAGCCATGGGCCCGGGTATCTGCCTTGGCACCTATTACGCCGTCAGCGGCAGCTTTAGCTGGGAAGCAATCCTCATATCGATCCCGGTAGGTGTACTGGTTGGCCTTATACTATTCGTACATTCCATCATGGATTACAAACCGGATGCTGCGGTCAATAAAAAAACGCTGGTTGCCATACTCGGCAACCGGCGCAGGGCGGTAAACCTCGTGCCGGTTCTGCTTACGCTTGCCTACGGTATCGTCGTTTATGGGGTAATATTACGCATATTACCCCTATATACACTGCTGGTCTTTCTGAGCCTGCCCATGGCAATCGGATTGGTACAGAGTACATTCAAGCTCAAAGACGGCAGGTATGACCAGATCCAGGCCCGCTGGTGGATGGGCCCCATGGAACAGATGCTGGAGGGGCATGACTGGTTCCTCATACCCTGGCGCCAGGCGCGCAACCTGCTCATCGCTTTTACGCTCCTCGTTTTTCTTGCCTACGCTATTGAGCTAATATTTTAAAAAGGTACTGATATGCGCGAGCTTTTTAATTACGCTGGCTGGTATTTCAAATGCCGTTTCCTCGGCAGGCAGATGCCGCTGCAATCGGTGGTCTTTATAACCTCCCGCTGTAACCTCGTATGCAGGCACTGCGCTATCGCCAGGGCTACCTCGGACGGCCTCCTGGAGATGGAAGACTTCCCGTTCAGCAAGGTAAAAGACTTACTTAAGCAGTGCTATGACGCGGGCTCACGCATGGTCACCTTTGAGGGTGGGGAACCTTTGCTCTGGCACGACGGTGATCTTGTCCTGGAAGACATCGTCAAAGAGGCCGGGAAAATGGGTTTCATCTCCACAAGCTACAGCACCAACGGGACACTGCCCATACCCAACAGCAGCACCGACCGTATTTTCGTCAGCCTCGACGGCACGAGGCAATATCACGACCTGATCAGGGGCGAAGGCGCTTACGATTTAGCAATGAAGAACATTAGCGAATCGAATTACCCGCACATCAGCGTTAACTTTGTGGCCAACGTGCTGAACTGGGAATGCCTGCCTGAATTTATTGATACCGTCTCAAAAGTGCCGAATATCAGGGGCATATCGGTCAGTTTCCACACTCCTCATGCCGGCACCGAAGACATGTTCCTTCCCTGGGGAAAGCGCCACCAGGTGGTTGACTGGCTCATTGCGTATAAGAAGAAGGGATGCCCCATCATCAATTCTACAGAGGGATTAAAGCGCCTGCGTGATAACAAATATACACAGCGCTGCTGGATTACCGATTTCGTACTACCTGACGGCAAGAGATATCCATACTGCCCCGGGCATGATGAGAAGATATGCGATAAGTGCGGCTATGGCATGGGCGCCGAGATGTCGGCGGTGTGGGATCTCGTCCCCTCCACTATAATCGAGGGCATCAAGCTGTTTTCAAAGGTATAAACCAGTTTTACACATCTTATCCCAGATCAATTTTAAGCGGAGGTTAGCGCATGATCAGGACGGTTGACATTATATACATTCATATATAAAATGATTACACATTAATTTAGGTATTATATATGAGTAAGAAAGTAATACAGGTTCCTGTAGATGAGTTGCTGTTAAAAGATTTGAACACAGTGTCTAAAAAGCAACGTAAGGCACGATCAGAGTTAATTCGCGAGGCCTGCGCTTACTACCTCAAACTGGTAGAGCGAGAAGAGTTAGACAGGCTCTATCGGAATGGGTATAAAAAAATTCCTGAAGACGCTGAGGTGAGTAAAGCTCAATTAAAAGTAATAGGTGAAATCTTGCCCGGGGAGTCATGGTAAATGCACCGTGGCGAGGTATGCTGGGCTGAACTGCCAGCACCTGTCGGCAAGCGCCCGGTCCTTTTACTTTCCAGGGATGCCGCATATACGGTGAGAACCTCGGTGACTGTAGCTGTGATTACACGCACCATCCGCCATATTCCCGTTGAAGTCCCGCTTGGAAAAGAAGACGGCATGCCCGCAACATGCGTGGTAAACCTGGATAATATTCTTACAATTCCTAAATCCAGGTTAACTGAGCGGATCACTGCCATACCGGATGATAAAATGGCCCTGGTAGCAAAGGCAATTGTTTTTGCTCTTGACCTGTAATTACAACAGGGAGGCAACTCATGACCACAGTTGTGATTGCAAATATTACTCGGGCCTCTGATATTTTAGAATCGGCGAGGTTGATATGACTGTAAATAAAGAATTAATACAGAAATTCAAAAACGAGGCTTCCATGCTCGGCCCGCAGGTATATGTGGCCAATACAAAAGAAGAAGCCCTGAGTTACATTCTTAAACTAATCCAGGATAAAGATATTAAAGTCGTGGTTAAATCCGGCTCTGAGCTGGCAGCCCGCCTGGGACTCCGCGAGCACCTGGAAAAGAACGGCGTCAAAGTCACCGAAACGCAAATCGTGCAGTGGATATTGGATCTGTCGCAGGGAAAGGCAGTGCCCTTAGAGCAGGTTGCCGGGCTTGTCTCTTCTGCTACCGGTGACAAGGTAGCAGCCGAACCCGAAGCCATTCTGGTTGCAGCACGCCGTGCCCTCAAGGATGCCTACATCAATGCCGACCTGGGAATTACCCAGGCCGACTTCGGCATTGCGGAAACAGGCACGCTTGTTACACTGGAAAACGAGGGGAATGCCCGCCTGTCTGCGGCCCTGCCGCGCCTGCATTTGACCCTGTTGCAAGGCGATTGCATTGTATCCAACCTGGCAGAGGCTGCTGACAGGATCAAATCCGGGAACGGCGGATTGCCCGGACACAAGGTCCCCACGTTTATTACCTACCTCACGGGCAGGAATACGACCGCCGATATCCCCGGGGCCATTTTTGCCCGAGCACAGGGCCCCGCCGAGGAGCACATCCTGCTGATTAACAAAGAGTAGATCCAATGCCTGTTTAGTTAAATAATAGTAAGCTACCAGGTAAATCATGGCCGCAAAAGTAAAAAAGCACATAAAAAGAGCCCTCTCAGACGAGAACCTGCAGGCGGCATTGAGCCGCTTCACCGCCCTCACCAGGTTCGGCCGCCAGTTCGGCATGACCGGCATCGATTTTGAAGCCCTGCGGCAGGACCTTCACAGTCGGAAGGAGAAGGCCATTGACGACCTGCCGGGATTGATCGACCGGTTCAAGGAAAATGCAACGGTCGCGGGGGCAAAGGTCTACGAAGCCAAAGATGCGCATGATGCAAACAGCTACGTTCTCAAGGTTGCCCGGGACCACAATGTCAAGCATATCGTGAAATCCAAGTCTATGCTGACCGAGGAGATCGACCTCAGGGAATATCTCGAGCACGCGGGAATCAGGGTAGACGAGACGGATATCGGTGAAAGGATAGTGCAACTCGCCGGCGAAAGGCCGGCGCATATCGTGGGGCCATCCATCCACAAAACTGTCGAGCAGATCGCCAGCCTCTTTTCTCAGTATACAGGCAAAGAGGTAAGCACCGGTTCCCAGCAATTGCTGAATACAGTGCGCGAGACGCTGAGGCAGTCGTATATCGATGCTGATATGGGCATCTCCGGTGCCAACATGTGCATAGCTGAAAGCGGCACGCTGGTTATCCTGACCAACGAGGGGAATGGCCAGATCGTGACCACGCTCAAGCCCCTGTATGTTGCCTTGGTGGGGATTGAAAAGCTTGTCTATGACTTTGAAGATGCTAACGCTATTCTCAGGCTGCTAAGCAGGAGCTGCGTCGGCACCAAGATGACCGTGTACACCTCCTTTATCACCGGCCTTAGTAGTTCCGGCACAGTCTCAGGTATACACCTACCGGGCGGGCAGGGGCCGCACGAGCTTCACATAGTCCTGGTGGATAACGGGCGCAATGAGCTGCGGGAATCGAAGGAATTCCGGGAAGCACTCTATTGTATTAAATGCGGCGTCTGCCTCAATGTCTGCCCCGTCTTTGCATCGGTAGCGGGGCAGGTATACGGCCATATATACCAGGGCGGGATAGGAACCATCCTGACTGCCTTCTTCCATGATGCCGATCGCGCTCACGAGCTTTCCGAGATGTGCATGGGCTGCATGGCCTGCAGAGCGGTATGCCCGGCCGGCATCGACATACCGCGGCTTATAAGGGAATTGAAAGGCAAGCATGTACATGAAAAGGGCCTGTCACTCGGCAAGAAAATAGTCTACGGAGGCATATTGAAACACCCTGACCGGCTGGATAGCGCCGTTAAAGCCTGCGCTACCCTGCAGCGGCCTTTTGTTGATGCTGATTCGATAATCAGGAAGCTGCCCTATCCGCTCAGAAATATCACCGATACCATCAGCCTGCCCGGGATCACCTCCAACCTGCTTCGCAACCGCATGACACCATTCTCATCACCAGCATCAGGGACGAAGTCGAAAGTCGCTTTCTACGCAGGGTGCGTGACCAACTATGCTTACCCGGAGTTGGGCGAAAACATTATCAAGGTGCTCAACTGGCACGGGGCCGCGCCCTATTACCCGATGGGGCAGGCATGCTGTGGAGCGCCTGCTTATTTTTCAGGTGATTTCAAGACAGCGCTCAGCCTGGCAAAACATAATATACACGCCCTATCCGAAATAGAACCTGACTATATCGTGACCGTCTGCCCCGGTTGTGCTGTTATGTTAAAGAACGAATACCCGGTTTTGACCTCGACCGATCTCGAGTTAAATAAAAAAGCTAAGGCGTTGTCCGAAAAAGTGCACGATTTCTCTCAATTGATGAACGAGCTTTCCCCGGTAGGAGAAAAGAAGCCGTCAAGGGACCAAAAGGTAACCTATCACGACCCCTGCCACCTCAAGCGCGGCCTTGGCATCTTTGCGGAGCCCAGACAGCTTATAGACAGGGCAGGTTACCAGCTTGTGGAGATGAACGATTCGGATGCCTGCTGCGGCTTCGGAGGTGACGCTTTATTGACCCATCCAGAGCTTTGCGGCTCGATACTCAAGCGCAAACTGGCCAATATCGAGGCCACGGGCGTTGATACAGTCGTCACTGCCTGTACAGCCTGTGTGCTGCAACTGCGGGGCGGGCTGGACAAGAAAAATAGCCCGATCAGGGTGATTCATATAGCTGATTTGCTTGCAAAGGGTCAGCCTGGTTAACGGTCCTTAGCCCCTTGCATTTGCAATTTTATGTTAACAAGGGTACATTTTGATTGCAGGGATCAATTTAATAAGGCTTAATTTACAAGTGGCGACTAAGAGTTGGCCACCTAAATACTAATAAGCTAACTTAGAAACCGGCCATCTGCAGATGGTAGGTTTTTTATTAGTAGGGTGCAGTACAAGTGCTATCTCAGGTGTAAATCCCTGAGAGCAACTTGAGATGCATTATTAAATCGAATAGGGTAAAGTCCTAAAATAGCCACCTGTAAGCTCGCGATGACAGCTTAATCGAACGCCACCACGGTCTTTAAAGCCTTGTATTTTCCCTTATGCAGATTAACCTCGATCATCTGGCGGTAATCTTCAAGCTTAAAAGTATGCGTCACCATGGCCTCGAGCTGTATCTTTTTCTGCTTCAGCATCTCGGAGGCTATTTCAAAGATATGCCTCTTCTCACCGTTGTAATTTACATAGCCGGAAGAATACGCGCCCTTGATCGTCTGGAGCTTGAGCCACAGCGGGGTGAGATCGAGCTTCACGTCCTTCCCGATACCCACCATGCTCAGCGTTCCGCCCGTTCCCAGCGCCCTCATGCTGCTGAATAAGGTTGAGTTGCTGGCGACGCAGTCGAAGATCCGGTCGATATGTCCCCCGCTCAACCCGAATATAGTGTCAACCCCTTCAACTTGCTTGAGATACCTGGCAACAAGATGGCCGCCGTAGATCTTACCCATGGCACATGCCTCCTCGTAATTTTCCCTGATTAAAATAGCCTATGCTAACACGAAGTGCAGATATTAACGCTTATTAAGGCGGGCACTTGGCACAGACGGAACGGAAGAGCGTGGTGCTGAGGTACCTATCGCCACGGTCCGGCAGTATCACCACTATATTGCCACGGTCCATCTGCTTTGCCACCTGCATAGCGCCGGCCACAGCAGCACCGCTGGACATGCCAACGAAAATCCCTTCTCTGGTAGCCAGCAGCCTGGTAATCTCAAACGCTTCCCCGTCCTCTATTATAATCTTCTCATCGAAACCCCCGGGATCATATATCTTGGGGATAATTGACTCCTTCATGTTCTTCAAGCCCTGGATGGTGTGGCCCTCCGTCGGTTCGACTGCGACCACCTTGACTTTCGGCTTCTTCTCTCTCAGGTATTTGCCGGTGCCGATCAGTGTTCCCGACGTGCCCAGGCCGGCTATAAAAACATCAACTTCCCCGTCGGTCTGCTGAAAAATCTCGGGGCCAGTCGTCTCGTAGTGCGAAAGCAAATTGTACGGGTTATCGAACTGGTTGGGCATGTAATATTTGCCGGGTTCTCTATCGATGAATTCCCTGGCCCTGCGGATGGCACCGTCCGTACTTTCTTTTGCCGGTGTAAGGACGACTTCCGCGCCAAAGGCCTGCAGGCAGATCTGCCTCTCGGTGCTCACGCATTCCGGCATGAAGAGCTTGACCTTGTATCCCTTGGCAGAGCCTATCATTGCCAGCGAGATTCCCGTGTTGCCAGATGTCGGCTCGACAATTATTTTGTCTTTAGTTAGCTGCCCCGATTCCTCGGCTTTTATGATCATGTAATAAGCCGGCCGGTCCTTGATGGAGCCGCCCGGGTTACAGCCCTCCAGCTTGGCATAGATCTTCACTTTAGTATTAATACCATCCAGGTGCCGCAACTCCACCAGCGGTGTATTGCCAATAGCCTCGAAAACACTGTGTTTTACCTGCTTCAATTTATTTCTTCCTTGGGACAAAGCCAGACTTTAGATAATTATATGACAAGTCAAATATAAATTAACAATAATGAAACCATGAACCAGGCAGTGGCAGACCTGATTATCCAGGGACTAGCCGACGAAGAAGCAACTGATTTCGGTTTTGCAACAATTGATATAGGCTTGCCCAAGGTCTTACGGATTTCTCAGACATTCATCGTGATTATCAACGTTGCGCATCACAAAGGTATCACCGCGGCGCTCAAACGTCATTCGATATTTCCGGTCAACATAGGCTTCAAACACGCCAGCAGCGCTCTCTATTGGGTGACTGCGTAGTCCAGGTCGCCGGAAATCAGCATCAAGAAGTATCAGGGCTTTATCTACTTTCCGCTTTATTGTATTGGGGAGTTGGGAATACTGCTGCACAAACCGCTCGGTAAGTTCAATAGCCATTAGCTGCTGTTCTTACCAGTCCTGCTATGTTTACGCTCAGCCTGGTTATGAAGAAAAGTTATAGATGACTTGGCATCAGGGAAGTTATGAACACGGCCGACGCGGATATCCTCTTCGGCTTCCTTTTCGCCCCGCTGCCAGCGTTCGGTCCAAAACCAGGACTGTTCCTTGTCAACCAGTTTTTTTACCTTAAGTACAATCTCACCATTTCTCACTTGAATATCCATGAAGTCACCCTCTTCTATACCAAGCTTCTCCCTTACCGACTGTGGAAGCGTCAGTTGTGCCTTCTTACGTAACTGAACTAGCTCTGCCATAACTATCTCCTACTGTCTTACTTTCCAACTATCTTACTACAGAATACAGCCTGGTGAGTAGAATGTCAACGAAAAGAGGACACGAAAAGAGGGCTTGACAACATTGAATATACTGAAGTATCATACACCCATAGGGTGTAAGGGTGAACATAGAGTTTTCATCGAAGCGCCTGGTCGACGCAAGTGTGAGTCTCTCGGAGGCTAGCCGACTTTTCGGTGTTCCAATCGGCCGGAAGTATATCCAACGGCTGGCAGTTCTGAGAGCTACGGACAAATTCATTCAGCTTTATGGGCTACGGGCGCTGCGGTTACACCCATTGAAAGGGAGCCGAGAAGGACAATACTCGATGACTCTTACTGGAAACTATCGACTTATTATTGAAAAAATACAAGAGGACAAAGTACGAATTATATATGTGGAGGATTACCATGGTGACTAAGACGGATGCTTACCCTGATGTTGCTTTGCCTCCTGGCGAGTACCTCGCCGAGGAGATTGCGGCGCGGGGCGTCTCTCAAAAGGAACTGGCCAAGCGCATGGGGCGGCCACTGAACACAATCAATGAGATCATTAACGGGAAGAAGGCCATCACAGCCGAGACAGCCTTACAGCTCGAGGAGGTCATGTCTGAAATCCCGGCACGGTTCTGGTTGAACCTGGAGACTGACTTCCAACTGACCAAGGCATTG
>CAYLRS010000026.1:0-10411 GCA_964385895.1 uncultured Dehalococcoidales bacterium | reverse complement strand
AGTGGATCATCCTCTGTGTCAGCCTCGCCGCACTATTAACCACCCCGCTCTACGGCGGCTATTATATGGTCAGCCTGATCAATAAGATAGCCATTACCATAGTGGCCGTGCTCGGCCTGCAGCTGGTCATGGGCTACTGCGGACAAATATCCTTCGGCCAGGTGGCCTTCATGGCGGTAGGGGCTTATACTTCGGCTATCCTGACCCTGAACCTCGGGTGGCCATTCTGGATCGCAATGCCTGCTGCAGGGCTCACCGCGGGTGTAATCGGCATCATCGGCGGTGCGCCCTCCCTGCGCATTAAAGGCTTCTATCTTGCTCTTGCCACGATAGCCGTACATTTCATCATCACCTGGCTCGTCATGCACCTGCAAATCACGGGCACTACCGATGGCCTGCACCCGCCCTATCCCAGCATAGGGGATTTCGTCTTCGATACTGACGAGAAGATGTTCTATATCATTGTGCCGGTCATGCTGCTGATGACCTATTTCGCCAAGAACATCACCCGGTCCAGGGTGGGCAGGGCTTTCGTGGCCATACGCGACAACGACCTGGCGGCCAAGGTCATGGGCGTGGACCTGTTTTACTATAAGCTGCTGGCCTTCTTCATAGCATGTTTTTATGCCGGCATAGCCGGCTCGCTCTCGGCGCATTATTACACGGCCGTAAACGTCGAGCAGTTCCCCCTGACCGAAGCAGTGTACTTCGTTGGGATGCTGATCGTGGGCGGTCTGGGCAGCATTACAGGCGTATTCTTCGGTGTCATTTTCATACGCCTGCTCGATGAGATGGTAATCTTCGCAGCGCGGCCGCTGGCCGACCTTTTTCCCTTACTGGGGCTTGCGCCGGCCGCTTCCCTCAGCGTTAGTGCGTTCGGGCTGATCATCATGCTCTTTCTGATTTTCATGCCCAGGGGCCTGGCGCACCGCTGGGAGACCTTTAAAGCTTCTTACAGGCTTTATCCGTTCGCGTATTGAGCAGAAAATATTGGAAACAGGGGGTGAAAAAACAGAAATATTTTTAAAACAGCAAGGATCCAGAAACGACTTTAAGGAGGTAAGTGGTTGATTATAAGAAAATACGGATTCCTGGTACTGATCTCTATCATAATCTCGGTGCTTGCGGCAGGTTCCCTGGCGGGTTGCGCAGCGGGACCGACGCAGGAGAAGACAGTAGCCTACCTCAGCCTGGCCGATTACACCGCGGCCATAGCAGGGCTTAACGTAGCGGCCGATATGGGCTGCGAGGACTATTTCAAGAACCTGAACGAAAAGGGCGGTGTCGATGGTGTCAAGGTGAAATTCATCGGTGTTGACACGCGCTATGACGCGGCCCGCGCTGTCTCCGCTTACAAGAGATACCGCACCGAGCCCAAGCTGCTCTTCACCAACATGATTGGTACGCACATCAACAAGGCAGTAGCACCCATACAGTTTGAACAGGACAAGATACCCGGATTCTGCCCCGCAGACGGTTATTACGTGGCGTCGCCTGGCATGGGGTTCCTCTGGGGCATCTCCTACCAGGACGGCTTCAGCGCCTTCATGGACTGGGCTGTGAAGGACTGGAAGGCCAAGGGCAAATCGGACCTTCCCGTCATTGGTTATATGGGATGGGATAACGCCTATGGCAAGGAGCCCCTCAACGGAGGCCTGGAGTATGCCCAGAAGATCGGTATCAAGCTGCTCCCCGCCGAGTACTTCCCGCCTGGCTCGCTTGACCATAGCGTCTACCTCAACCGGCTTGCCGGCGGCGGAGCCAACTACATCTACGTGGGAGGGATAGACCCCAATCCTTCTAACGCGCTCCGTGACGCCTATAAGCTGGGGTTGACCAAGACCATCCAGTTCAGCGGCGACTTCTACGGCCCCGACGACCAGGTCGGCGTCAAGCTGCACTCCGAGGCGACTGAAGGCAGCGTCAAGGTGATGTGGTGTATCTGCGGCGATGACGGACGCAATCACCCCTGGGCACAGCTCTATCCAAAATACCGCGGCAAGCCGGTCAGCGAGATGTCCGCTTACTATGTGACCGGCCAGCTCTGGGCCTACAAATTCGAGAAGGGCCTCAAGAAAGCCCTGGCTACCGTGGGCTATGACAAGCTCAACGGCGAGGCTATGTACCAGGCCTTCCAGCAGCTCACCGGTATTGAGCAGGAGGGGGCTCAGGGCCCCATCGCTTACGATAAGACGCAGCGCCGCGGCAGTTGGGAATACCTCATCTACCGCGTACAAAACGGTAAAAACATACGTATCCAGGACTGGACCAAGGCGCCGGATGCAGTGAGCCTGCATAAATGGTGATAATAATGCTATTAACTATCATACTAAGAGGTGAGATGTATGGGATGTCTTAAATTTAAAAATATTGTCGCGACAGCCCTGGCTGTCTTATTACTGGTAGTTCTGGTCGCGTCCTGTGCTCCGGCGCCTCCACCTCCACCACCGCCAGCGCCGCCTGCGGGCACATTTGACGTCAACCCACCGAAAATGAGCTATGCCACATTGGAGAAAAGCTGGCCTGTGGTTGCCAAAGCACTTAAATTACCGGAGGAAATGGCGGCCAAGATGCCGGTCAGCCTGGCTGTTCTGGGTATACCGGTTGTTTTCGAGGGATCGGGGTGGCAGGCAGGCGATAAGGTACTGATTGAACTGGTGCTGCCATCCGGTGTCAGGCTGACTGGTATGAAGCCGGAAGAGGACAGCGTGGGACTCGCTTTTGCCACCGTCGATGCTTCCGGCAAATTCATGGCCACCATGGATACCGTAGCCAAGCTCAACTGGCTCCTGGGATCGGGACTTACGGCAAGCCTCACGCCGGACCTGAAGAATGTTAAACCGCTGCCCAACGGAGTGTATACCGTAAAGGCATCAGGGGTGGACCCCAGGACGACTGCTACAATCAAATGGGAGCTGGAGTTCACGGCGCCGGCAACCAAATAGTTGCTCTAGCCAGGGCACTAATTCAATAATAGAGCAAACGGGAGAGGCCTACGTTTCAGGCCTCTCCCGACGGCATAGATAAGCAGGCAATATGAAGCAGCTAATTCAGCAATATTGCTATAGATAAAGATGTTTTTATTGCGGCCGGGCGCCGTATTTTGTGTTTAAGTCAAAAAACGGAGTTTTAAAATGCTGAAGCTGAACAACATAGAGGTCATCTACCTGAATGTCATCCTGGTGCTTAAAGGTGTCTCCATGGATGTACCGGATGGGAAGCTGGTAAGTCTACTGGGCGGTAATGGTGCCGGCAAGACGACCACGCTTAAGGCGATCTCCGGTCTACTCTATGTGGAAGAAGGGGAGGTTAGCGACGGCAGCATCGAGTTCGACGGCCGCAGGATTGACAAGACGCATCCGGAAGATGTTGTCCGGCTGGGCATTGTCCAGGTTATGGAGGGGAGACCCCTGTTCGAGCATCTGAGCGTCGAAGAGAACTTGAAAGTGGGAGCCTACATCCGCAGCGATGCTCCGGCTGTGAGCAAGGATATGGATTTAGTTTACGACTACTTCCCGAAGCTAAAACACCTCCGTCACGCTACTTCGGGTTATCTCTCCGGTGGCGAAAGGCAAATGCTGGTCATGGGCCGTGCGCTTATGGCCAGGCCGAAGCTTATGCTCCTTGATGAGCCTTCCCTGGGCTTGAGTCCAATGCTGGTGAAGGAGATCTTCGGTATAGTGAAGAGAATCAATACCAATGAGAAGACCTCCATCCTGCTGGTGGAGCAGAATGCGAAGCTTGCATTGGAGATGGCAGATTACGGCTACGTTATGGAAAACGGCCGCGTTGTGATGGACGGCCCCGCTGAGAAGTTAAGAGATAACGAGGACATCAAGGAATTTTACCTGGGTTTGAGCAAGGTAGGCCAGAGGAGAAGCTACCGCGAAGTCAAGCACTACAAAAGGCGCAAGCGCTGGCTGGCTTGATCCCGTATCTGGTTGAACAAGCCCACGATTTCATTAAGTTTGCATATTAAGTTTACAGGTATATTCTTAAATTTCTTTCCGCAGGAGGTTGAAATATGGCAAATATGGTAGCTATTGTTGCCGTGGAGCAGCTAGGTCCAGAGGAGTGTGCCAATGACAATGTGCGGGACCTTACTTTCAGGGTGAATAAAAACTTATTAAACCAGGTCGGGTTAAAGAGGGAAGATGTCGGTACAATCGTCTCTTCGTCATCCGATTTCTGGCAGGGTATCAGTTGTTCTAATTCGGTTTACTATGATGCCCTCGGCGCTTATTTAAAGAATTCCTCAAAGACAGAAGAGGACGGTGCCTTTGCCTTTATCTACGGCGCTATGAGAATCATGAGCGGGCACTATGATACCTGCATAGTCCATGCAATCACCAAAGGCTCTGAGATCCCGTGCCTGAGCACCTTGACCAATCTATACGCTGATCCCTTATTCCAGCGTCCTATCGGGCTTGATGACGTCTCCACCGCCGCTCTGCAGGCTATGCTGTATATGAACAAGTACAAGATAACCGAGGAGCAGGCGGCCAAAGTGGTGGTGAAAAACCTGGGCAATGCACTGGATAATCCCTATGCTCATAAGAAAGGGAGGTTCAGCGTTGAGGATGTGCTTAAGTCACGCACCATGGCTTATCCCATAAAGGAACTGGATTGTGCTACCTATTCCGATGGCACCTGCGCCTTGCTCCTGACCTCGGAGGAAAAGGCGAAGAAGATGACTAAGAACCCGGTATGGCTCAGAGGTATGGGCTGGTGTGTTGACCATCAGTTCCTCGGCGACCGGGATTTGCTCGATGGTGCGCTGAGGAAGGCAGCCAGGATGGCTTACGCAACGGCGGGGATTAAGAACCCCTCCAATGAGATCAACGTTGCCGAGATCTGCGAGCCTTACTCCTTCCAGGAGCTTTTGTATTATGAACAGCTCGGCTTTTGCGGCGAAGGTGAAGGAGGCAAGTTCATCGATAAAGGTAATACTACCATGAAGGGTAAGCTGCCGGTGAACCCGTCCGGCGGCGTCCTGGCGCACAATCCTTATGTGGCCAGAGGGCTCTTGCGCATCGCTGAAGCGGCGCTTCAGTTGATGGGCAAAGCAGAAAAACACCAGGTCGATAGTGTCAAGACAGCGCTGGCGCATTCCACGCATGGGCTGGCCGGTCAGCATCATTCTGTGGTTATTCTGGGCAAATAGGAGGTAATGAGAGATGGCAAGAAGAGCAGCTATCATCGGAGTTGGCCAAACCAAACACGGGCGGAGGGAGGATGTTAATTATGTGGAGCTTATCTACGAGGCGGTGAAGGCGGCTATTGCAGATGCCGGGATTTCACCTGATGATATAGAGGCGGTGGCTCAGGGCTCAATGCCCTCCCCGATGGAAGGGGTTAACGCCAACCACCTTTACTGGGCGGATGCCATGACCGCCTTCGGCAAACCGTTGCTCCGTACAGCCACCTGTGGCTCGGTGGGGATGTCTATTGCCCATTTGGCCACTTATCATATTACCTCCGGGATGTTTGATATGGTACTCGCGGTCGGAGCCCAGAAGATGTTCGAGGGTGATCCACAGGGTACCATGGCTACTGTAGCCGATCCCTGGTTCCAGAGGTGGTTCATAGCCGGTGCTCCCGGTGTATTTAGCATGCAGGCACATCAATACATGTACCGCTACAATCTGCCTGAAGAGAGGGTGAGGGAGGCGGCCGCCCGTATTTCGGTCAACCATCATAACAATGCCATGGATAATCCGTATGCACATCTCAGGTTTAAGGTGACCATGGAAGACGTCATGAAGTCGCGCATCATCGCCTATCCAACGAGGCTTATGGATGTCTGCCCTTCCTCTGATGGCGCTTGTGCCGTTGTTTTTGCTTCGGAGGAGAAGGCGAAGAAGATGGGCAGGAAGGTGGCCTGGGTCAAGGGAATGGACTATGCCGGCGATGAGCACTTCTTCGGCGATAGCGACAAAGTGGTCTGGGAAGCGGCCATCGTGGCAGCTAAGAAGGCCTATCAACAGGCAGGCATCACTAATCCTCGAAAGGAGCTTGACGTCGCCGAGGTATACAATCCCTTCACCTATCAGGAGCTTATTTTTTACGAATGCTTCGGCTTCTGCGATTTCGGCAAAGCCTGCAAATTGGTTGAGGATGGCGTTGTATTGAGGGGAGGTGAACTGCCATGTGACCCGTCGGGCGGGGTTTTGTGCACCAATCCCATCGGTGCCACAGGTCTGCTCCGTGTTGCGGAAGCTGCTCTCCAGGTGACTGGCAGAGCTGGCGACCGCCAGATAGCGGGTGCCAAGACTGCCTTGGCACATGCCATGGGAGGCGCCTGCCAGTTTAATGGCATCATGATTGTAGGTAGCGAATTATAAGGAGGAGAATAAGAATGGCGAAAGAAGAAGCAAGGATCATGGAAGGCAAGGTTTCTCTGCCTTATCGCTGGGCTTTAGGTCCGGTATTTTCCCGTTTCTTTGACGAGATTAAGAATAAAAAGATTATGGGGACAAAATGTCCTAAATGCCGGCGCGTCCTGGTGCCGGCGCGAAAGTTCTGCCCACGCTGCTTCGAAGATAATCTGGAGTGGGTCCAGGTTAGCGATAAGGGGAAGATAAGGACCTGGTCGATGATTACCTTCGAGTTCTCCGGCCAACCAAAGCCTCCGCCTTATATCTGCGCCCTGGTAGACCTGGACGGTGCCGATACCGCATTGAGCCATTTTATTGACGGGATCGACATGACAGATCTGGAGAAGGTCAGGGATCAGGTTCATATCGGTATGCGGGTGGAAGCAAAATGGAGCGACAACCGCCAGGGTAATATAATGGATATCGCATATTTTAAACCCGTGTGAACGATAGCGTCAGAGATTACGGTTATCGTCACTTAATAGATGGCTTAATTAAGTTTTGGCAGATGCCCTACTGCATATAAAGGAAAGTGAGTGAGTGTAGCAGTCGGTGTGGATATCGGTTCTCTAACCGCGAAGACTGTTATAGTGGATAGTGACTGCCGAATCCTTGCTTACAAGATAATACGGGGAAAAATTGTTGATGAGACTGCGGCCATCATGTCCATGCGGCAGGCCCTTAATGAAGCTAACCTTTCCGAGCCGGATATCGGATTTCTGATCACAACCGGATACGGCAGGAACATGGTCAATTTTGGCAATAAGAGCATAACCGAGATAAGCTGCCATGCCAGGGGAGCTCACTTCCTCTATCCGGATGTAAGGACCGTGATAGATATCGGTGGACAGGACAGCAAGGTTATCACATTGAACGGCGACTCCAGGGTGGTCAATTTTGCCATGAATGACAAGTGCGCCGCGGGTACCGGCCGTTTCCTGGACGTGATGGCACATGCGTTGGAAGTGCCCATTGAAGATATGGGCGAACTGTCCCTGAAGGCCGAGAGCCCGGCACAGATAAGTAGCATCTGCACGGTATTTGCCGAGTCCGAGGTTATCTCGCTGGCCGCGCAAAAGCGGTCGAGGCTCGATATAATTGCCGGCCTTCATGAAGCCATCGGCAGGCGCATGCACAGCCTCGTAAATCAGGTGGGAATCACGCCGCCCATCGTTATGACAGGCGGTGTAGCTAAGAATGTGGGGGTGGTACGCGTGCTCGAACGCCTGCTGGAAACCGAGATAACAGTTCCCCCTGAGCCACAGATAATAGGCGCACTGGGAGCTGCACTGTTCGCGGCGGAGGAATTGAAAGGTTCGCAGAGGTAGGCCATAGATGATTTGGCCAATTTCCAGTTAGATTATTAACTAATTCGAGGAGGATGGCATGGAACAGATAATGAACCGTTTCAGGTCTGTGGTGGAGGCCCCGTATGAGAAGCTGGCTGAGTGGAAAAACGCCGGCAAGAGGAAGGTGGTGGCCTGCAGCCCGATGCACTTTCCGGAGGAATTGATACATGCTGCCGGCATGTTACCAGTTGTACTCCAGGAGACAAATGAAGCTATAACTACAGGCTTCTCGCATATACACCCATTTTATTGCGGTATCACCAGGAACATGGTCGACATAGCGGATAAAGGCCAGCTTAATTTTCTCGATGCTATTTTTTATTCAGACATCTGCGTTCAGGCAAGGACTGCAACCTGCATTTTGCAGCAGACCTTGCCGCGAACACGAGTAGAATATATGCGTCTCCCCATGTCGCTAAACAGGCCGAACGCGTCCGAGGACACGGTCAGGGAATTTGATAAGGTCAAGTCTACTGTGGAGTCAATAGCGGGGAAAAAAATCGATGACTCAGCTTTGAAGCAAAGCATACGGGTCTATAATAAAAACCGTTCCCTGCTGCGGAGCCTGCGTGACCTGCGTAAAGCCAATCCCGGGCTCCTTGCTTACCGCGATATGCTCCTCATAATTCAGGCAGGCATGCTCATGCCTAAAGAGGAGCACTCTGAGCTGCTGGAAAAGTTGCTGGCCCGGTTGAAGAAGGGGAAGGCCGCTTCAAAGAAAGGAAGGAAGGTCTTCCTTTCCGGGCATCTCTGCCAGAAACCGAAAGCGGATATCCTGGATCTGATAGAGGGAATGGGCGGAATCATCGTGGATGATGACCTGTACACGGGTTACCGCTATTACGCGCTGGATGCAGAGGAAAACGGCAGTCCGTTCCAGGCGCTTGTGAAACGTTACCTGGAAACTTCGTTGCCGATCCCGACGCGCAGCTACCTGCCGGTGAGGTGGGATAAATACCTTGTAGGCAAAGCCACAGCCAACAGGGCGCAGGGGGTCATTTCATTAGTCGTCAAGTACTGCGAACCTCACCTGTTCCACTACCCATTCATCAAGGAGGCATTAGCGGCAGCAGGTATACCTCATATCATGCTGGAGACGGAGCATGAGATGGTTTCGCTGGAAGGTACCAGGACCAGGCTCCAGGCTTTCATGGAAATGCTGGGCTGAATAGCTGTCAGGCTTTAAATTTCATATCAGGAGGAAGAACAGAAATGGTTACGCAGCAGAAAAAGGCAAACAAGCTTGCCAGCGCCTCATTAATAGGGAAGATGATGCTGGCTTCCTTCGAAGATATCAAGCGGCAGGCAGCGGAGGGGAAAAAGGTTGTCTGGGCCAACGGGCTTCCCGTATACGTCCTTGCCAGGGCGGCCGATCTGCCGGTGCTACATGCAGAGGGACTGATAGCCGGTCTGGCTGCCAGGAAGCAGGAGAAACCTCTGCAGGATGCGGCGGAAGCCTTCGGCATGCTCCCTGATGCATGTTCTTATGCGCGCAGCTTCCTGGGTGCAGCCAGGATAGCAAAGGGAGATTTCAAGCTGGATGCATCGGTCAACAGGGAAGCAGTGACCATGCCCAAGCCCGATTTATATGTGAACTCCGCCGGCGGCTGCGGTACAGGGCGTGTGTGGGGAGAATCAATGGCTGTTTACCTGGGCATCCCTGTATATCATTTTGAGCCGAAATTCATCTGGGATGAGTCTGACCTGGAACCCAGTGTGGCAGATTTCGTCGAGCAGGAGAAGGAATTCATCCAGCTGCTGGAGAAGGTGACGGGAAAGCCTTACAACTGGAACAGGCTAAAAGAGCTGCTCGTGGAAGTAAAAAAGGCCGTCACCCTGCGGGCTGAGGTCATGAAACTCTGCAGGAATGTACCTTCTCCGGCAAGCTTCTTTGACTGGGCAACCAGCATAGGTATTGTTGCTCACTTAATCGGCCTGCCGGGGACCGGGGACCTGCTCACGCAGATGAAGAAGGAAGTCGAGGAGAGGATTGTAAAAGGTACAGGAGCAGTGCCTGTGGAGAAATACCGCCTCTACTGGGACGGTATATTAACGTGGAGCAATATAGGAGGCCTCGCCAATAAGTTCGCTGCGCTGGATGCCTGCGTGGTCGTGAGCACATACACGAACCTGGTCTGGTGGCCGAGGCCGGATATGATAGACCCGGAGAAGCCGCTGGAGAGCATTGCCTACAACTGCTGTGATATCGTCCTGCTGCGTAACTACCCGTACAGGATCAAGGCTCTCAGCGAGCTGTGCCAGGAATTTTCAATTGATGGGATGGTTTTAAGTGAAACGCAGACATGCCGGGCCTTTAACGGCCATCATTTTATGCTTATGGACGGCCTGGCCAGGAAACTGGGTATACCCGCAGTCACCATCAATGGCGACTCCTGCGATCCGAGGTTCTATAGCGATGCGCAGGTTGATACGAGGTTGCAGGCCCTGCTGGAGACCATCGATGCCAGGAAGAAAGCGGGATAACAGGCTCAATAATATTTTTTTGAGAGTAGACAATTCATTTCATCTCCAGAAAGAGCCAAAGCCGTGGAGAGTATCCTCCATAGAGTAGCTACTCAACAACGGCCTGTTTATTTCTCGAATCGCAGCATTTGGTTAACGCCTTCTGACGAGGTTTAACTTTGGGGAATATGTCGTTAGAAGAATATTTTGTCAAGGAAGTTA
>CAYLRS010000025.1:0-10739 GCA_964385895.1 uncultured Dehalococcoidales bacterium | reverse complement strand
TACCGCCGACGTCACACCCCATCACCTTACTCTAACCGAAGAACGCGTAATGAGAAATCCCGTTACAACCGCCATCTCACTGGCTTATGACACCAACGCCAAGGTCAACCCGCCACTGCGTTCTGACAGAGATATCGAGATCCTGCTCAGCGCTGTCAACGATGGGACCATAGATGCCGTTGCCACAGATCACGCTCCGCATACCAGGGAGGACAAACTTTGTGAATTTGAGGCTGCTGCTTTTGGCATAAGCGGCTTCGAAACTGCATTCGGAGTTCTTATGACACTGGTCAATTCCGGTAAGGTCAGCTTAAACCGGTTGATTGAGTGCCTCACGGTTGGGCCGGTTAAAGTCTTAAGCCTCAAAGGTGGAATTACGGGGATACTTAAGCCTACTATGCCGGCTGATATTACATTGCTGGATATAAATAAAGAGTGGACCGTGGATGCCCGCAATTTCCTGTCCAAAGACAAGAACACTCCTTACGATGGTCAACTTCTTAAAGGCATGGTAGTCGCAACCTTTCACAAAGGGAAACTGGCGTACAAAGACGGTTCACTGAGGATTGCAAAATAGATATGCCTAAAAAAGCAGCACTTGCCGACATATCCGCTGATTAAATTTCAAGAAAGGAAGGAGCAAGTTGCCCAGAAGAAATGATATTAACAAAGTGATGATCATAGGATCGGGCCCTATAGTTATTGGCCAGGCCTGCGAATTTGACTATTCCGGGACACAGGCCTGCAAGGCGCTCAAAGGGCTTGGCTACAGGATTGTCCTGGTTAACTCCAACCCTGCTACTATCATGACCGATCCAGGTATGGCCGATGCTACTTACATAGAACCTCTCACTTTAGAGATGATGACAAAGATAATTGAGAAGGAGCGACCCGATGCCTTGCTTCCCAACCTGGGTGGCCAGTCCGGCTTGAACCTGAGTGCCGAACTGGCCATGGCAGGCGTGCTAAAAAAATACGGTGTAGAAATTATCGGCGTTGACATTGATGCCATTAAGAGCGGGGAGGACAGGATTGCATTCAAGGAGACCATGAACCGCCTTGGCATCGATATGCCTAAAAGCGAAGCAGTATATTCCGTTGAGGACGCGGAGAAAATAGCTGGTGAACTTGGCTATCCAGTTGTGGTCAGGCCGGCTTACACGATGGGCGGCACGGGAGGAGGCCTGGTATATAATGTTGAAGAGCTACGCACCGTCGCCAGCAGGGGCATCTCGGCAAGCCTCATCGGACAGATTCTCATCGAGGAATCCGTCCTTGGCTGGGAAGAGCTCGAACTGGAAGTAGTACGTGATTCAAAAAACCAGATGATCACCGTCTGCTTCATAGAGAATATTGATGCTATGGGCGTCCACACCGGAGACTCTTTCTGCGCGGCGCCGATGCTTACCATTGACCCTAAACTGCAGAAACTGTTGCAGGAATATTCTTACAGGATAGTGGAGGCAATCCGGGTTATAGGCGGCACCAATATCCAGTTCGCGCACGATCCGAAGACCGGTCGTGTAGTGGTGATAGAGATCAACCCCAGGACATCCCGTTCTTCTGCGCTTGCTTCTAAAGCGACGGGCTTCCCGATAGCGCTTATTTCGGCCAAGCTGGCAGCAGGTTTAACCCTGGATGAGATACCCTACTGGCGAGATGGCACGCTGGAGAAATATACTCCCTCCGGCGACTACGTAGTGATCAAGTTCTCGCGCTGGGCTTTTGAAAAATTCAAGGATGCTGAGGACAAACTGGGCACCCAGATGCGCGCGGTTGGCGAGGTGATGAGTATCGGCAAAACCTATAAGGAAGCGTTACAAAAATCTATACGGTCTCTGGAAATAGGGCGCTATGGCCTGGGATTCGCCAAGGACTTCCACAGGAGATCGCTCGGCGAACTGATGGATATGCTGAAGGAACCATCAAGTGAGCGGCAATTTATCATGTATGAGGCATTACGCAAGGGCGCCGACGTCCACAAACTATATGAAAGGACATATATTAAGCCCTGGTTTATCCGGCAGATGAAAGAGCTCGTCGAATTTGAGGAAGAGATCCTGAAATACAGGGGCAAAACACTCCCGGATGAACTGTTGAAAAGGGCTAAAAAGGATGGCTTTGCAGACAAATATCTATCCCAACTACTCAGTATTTCTGAAAAGGATATACGTAAAAAGCGGACCTCACTAGGTATCATAGAAGCATGGGAGCCGGTGCCTGTCAGCGGGGTTGAGAACGCCGCTTATTATTTTTCCACCTACAATGCGCCTGACAAAACAACCAGCAGTACCAAGAGAAAGGTAATGGTTCTGGGTGGAGGGCCCAACCGTATTGGCCAGGGCATCGAATTCGATTATTGCTGCGTGCATGCTGCGTTTGCGATGCGCGATGAGGGCTATGAGACCATCATGGTCAACTGCAACCCGGAAACTGTTTCCACCGATTACGATACTTCTGACAAGCTCTACTTTGAACCGCTCACTGTAGAGGATGTGCTCAGTATTTATGACAAGGAAAAGCCGGAGGGTGTTATAGTACAATTCGGTGGGCAGACTCCGCTTAATATTGCCGGCGAGTTATACGAGGCCGGTGTGAAAATCCTGGGCACCACTCCGGAGACAATCGACCTTGCAGAGGATAGGGGACGTTTCCGCGAAATGATGATAACGATGAACATTCCCATGCCCGAATCCGGCATGGCCAGCAACCTGGAAGAAGCCCTGCGCGTTGCCGAACGTATCGGGTATCCACTGATGGTAAGGCCTTCATATGTGCTTGGAGGCAGGGGAATGGAGGTTGTTCACGATGAGGAAATGCTGGCACAGTATGTGAAAGCCGCAGTAGGTGTCACCCCGGATCGCCCGATACTGATTGACAAATTCCTGGAAAATGCCATCGAGGCAGAGGCGGATGCTATCGCAGATGGAATTGATGCCTTTGTGCCCGCGATCATGGAGCACATCGAACTTGCCGGTATTCACTCAGGCGATTCATCCTGCGTTATTCCACCGGTATCGATACCTGCTAAACACAGCGCCACGATTAACGAGTACACAGAGAGAATCGCTAAGGAACTTAACGTTGTCGGGCTGATGAATATGCAATATGCTATCGCCAAGGATAGGGTATACGTCCTTGAAGCAAACCCAAGAGCTTCCCGTACGGTGCCTCTGGTTTCCAAAGTGTGTAATGTTTCTATGGCGCGGATCGCTACTCAGGTAATGCTCGGTAAAAAACTCGCGGACTTGAAACTTAACCACAGGCAAATCCCCCACTACGGGGTCAAAGAGGCAGTCTTCCCATTCAATATGTTCCCCGAAGTTGACCCTATCCTCGGTCCAGAGATGAGGTCCACCGGAGAGGTGCTCGGAATGGCAGATTCCTTTGGATTGGCATTTTACAAGGCGCAAGAGGCTGCCAGACAGCCGTTGCCGGAAAGTGGCACGGTGCTGATGAGCCTTTTCATCAAGGAAATGCCAACTGCCCTTGACATGGCTAAGCAATTTGCTGAACTCGGGTTCAAAATCAAGGCTACCAGAGGTACACACGAATTTTTAGCCGGCCACGGTATACAATCAGATGTCATTAATAAGCAATGGGAGGGCAGGCCGAATATCGTCGACGGCATCATGAACGGCGAGATACAACTTGTGATCAACACTCCCAGCGGCAAGCTGAGCAAATACGACGATTCCTATATACGCAAAGCCGCCATTAAATATAAGGTGACCTATATTACTACTCTGGCTGCAGCTTCCGCGGCAGCAAAGGGCATAGCCGCCTACCGTAAAAATAAGCCGGCGGTAAAATCTTTACAGGGTTACCATGCCGATATTAAATAAACGGATTGACGAAATAATTGAGACAAGTTAAAGCTAAAGTACTATCGAACAGACAAATCCTGAGCTACTCTGGTGCCAAATATTTCCTAATGCGTATTAAGGCTCCGGATATAGCCGGAGAAAGCAGACCAGGTCAGTTCTTAATGGTCAAATGCGGAGAGAAGGTTGTTCTACGCCGCCCACTAAGCATACACGATGTAACGAGATCAGGCGAAGTCCACCTGCTTTTTACCATCCCCGATTCAAATAGTACAGAAAGGCCACCAGAAGTAGGTCGAGAAATAGAAATTAAATCCATCAAGGGCAAGGGGACTCTCTGGTTATCAAAGTTGGAAGAAGGCGTGGAACTGGATTTATTAGGTCCATTGGGCAACGGTTTCCAGATTGAACCCAGAACTCAAAATATATTGATAGTAGCAGGTGGAATCGGCATTGCCCCCTTAAAATTTCTTGCTAAAAAAGCTTTAGCTCTGAAAAAATCGGTCACCATTTTACTGGGCGCCCGCACCAGGAGCGGGATATATCCTGAGAATCTATTGCCACGTGAAGTAAAATTGGTTTTAGCCACTGAAGACGGCAGCTTGGGTAGGAAGGCCAGGGTGACCGATCTTCTGCATGGACATTTAGATTGGGCTGACCAGGTTTATGCCTGCGGGCCGCAAGCTATGTATGTGGAGATAGTTAAGCAATGTACCGACCGCGAAGTTAAAAAACCAGTTCAATTTTCGCTTGAAGTGCGCATGGGTTGTGGCGTAGGCGCCTGCTATGCGTGTAGTATAAAGACGAAGCAGGGTATGCTGCGTATTTGCAAGGAGGGGCCAGTCTTTAATATAAGAGATATAATATGGCAGGAGGTTAAAATATGACAGTCGCTTGTAAAAGGATTCAAATAAGCACCGACGGACAGGACGAAACGCTTAATGTCACTTCCGATATCGCGCGTGAGGTCGGCAATTCCGGGATCAATAGTGGTACCGTCACTGTATTTATACCAGGCTCGACTGCAGGCATCACTACGATTGAGTATGAACCGGGCTTAGTGTCGGATATCAAAGAGATGTGGAACAGGATAGTACCCGTCGATCTGAGTTACGAGCACAATAAAGCGTGGGGCGACGGCAACGGGCATTCTCACGTCCGCGCATCACTGCTTGGCCCATCGATCACCATTCCATTTATAAACAAAAGACTAACGCTCGGCACCTGGCAGCAGATCGTTATCGTGGATTTCGATGTTCGACCCCGTTCCAGGGAGATCATTCTGCAGATCATGGGTGAGTGATATAAAATGTATACAGGGATCACAGGAGGTAATTATGCCTAATGCTCAAATGCTTGCCATGATTCTCTTTGGCATACTCGGCTTCTGCGTGTTTCTGGCCCTGGGTGCTTTCATAGGGAAGAAAACCGCTCCGGGCAAATTAGTCACCTTCGCGGGTGTCATTGCTCTGGTTGCCGTGGTAGTTTACGCGATATATGCCGCCTATTACTTCATAACCCAGACAGCATAATTAACAAAGTATGGATACCTTATTTATATCAAATCAATATAAAATACCGTTATGATCCAGACTTTTCAGTGCCCGGTATGCGGAAGCCCAGTCGTGGTTGGTGAACCAACCTGCAAAGCCTGCGGTGAGACTTTCAGTTATAATTGTCCTGCGTGTGGCTTTATCGTTGATAACCGCTTCCATTATTGCCCGAACTGTGGCATTAAATTGAACTGGGTAACACATCCTCAGACAGGCCCGTCACCGGCAATTGCTTATGGTGAAACTGGCCAACGCCAAGAACAAGACGACGAAAAACCGCAGAAGCTATCTCAGCCAAAGGAAACGACGCCGGGTAATAGGATACGCAGAATGCCCGGATTGTGGTTGATTTTGGTATTCGTATGCATATTATTGATCATCATTGTACTGGTCATAGACAGGATATTGAACGCTAAAGTATGAGGAGGCAGCCATGCCCGATCCAAAAACCGTGACCTACATTTTCGCTATCGTCCTTCTCTCATGCCTGGTGCTATCCCTGGGCGGATTTCTGGGTAAAAAATTCGAGGTATTCCGCGTTGTGATATTTGCCGCTGCTGTGGCACTCGTCACTATAGTTGTGTTCGCTATCTATTTCGCTTATTTGGGGATCAGCGGTAAACTCTGATAACTAATTGGGTCTTCTCTCTAATCAATTTCTCAGACAAAGGCAGGGAAACGTGCATAAAGGTAAATTCGGTACAGCTATAAACTGCATGGACGGCAGGGTTCAGCTGCCCGTGATTAAATGGCTCAAAGATAAGTACTCACTCGACTACGTTGATATGATTACAGAACCAGGCCCGGATAAAATGCTTTCGCAGGGAAAGCCGGAGCAGGTTGAATCTATTAAGTCGCGAGTACTCATTTCGGTCAACGCCCACGGTTCGGATACAATCTTTATCGCAGCTCATCACGACTGTGCCGGCAACCTGGTATCAAAAGAGGAGCATATTAAACAGATCAGGAAATGCATGCAGATAGCCACTTCCTGGAACCTTCCTATTAAAAATATCATTGGAGCCTGGATAAACGATAAGTGGGTTATCGAAATAATACGATGATATTTTTACGATCGGTAAATGGTAGCGAATTTGCTAGCCTCATATGCGTGATGTAAAATTACACGGATTTAATGCTATTTACTCACGAATTACTATTGAAGCATTTTGATGGAGAGTCTTAATATGAAAAATAGACTTGCACTTGTTTTTATAGTATTTATTCTTCTTGCTGTCGTCTTCACCTCCTGCGCCCAGCAGAAAAAGGAGATCACTCCCAACCAGATGGCTTCCGTCACCCGCGGCGATCTTATCCTCTCGGTTTCCTCCGACGGCAATCTTGATATGCCTCATGAAGTACGCCTCAAGTTCGGCACACCGGGCACCGTAAAAGAAATCCGGGTCGAAAAGGGCGATATCGTGAAGGCCGGCACCTTGCTGGCTAAGCTCGACAACACCACGCAGCTACTCTCCGTAGAAGCAAAGCAATACACTCTTGAAAAGGCTATCAATACGGTTATCCAGACCGTCTGCTGCGGCGTCACCCGTGTTACCACCTTCTATTCCCTTGCCACCGCCCTCCTGCGCTTCGAACAGGCCCAGAACGAGGTAGATCAAGCCAGGCAGTTCCTGCTGGACAAGAAATTATTTGATGCTGCCTCTAACCTATCACTTGCTAAATACGACCTCAATGCCGCCAGGTCAGTCTATGCCGATCCCAAGCTGGATACCTTCCAGACCCAGTACAATGATCTCCAACAGCCCATAGCCACATACCCCGAACTCAAGCAGGTAGTCACTACACTGGATGTCGAAATCGAGAAGACCGCGTCAGTCCAGAAACTACTCGAAGCCGGAGATTACTCGACGGCCCTCCGTGCCATGGACACTCTCATATCCACACTCTCCGAAGCACATACCTTTGTAAAGAATAACGCCAGGTTGCCGGGCACTTACACTTATCCCGATACGTCAACTTCACTCGCCATCTCAAGACAGGTGCTCGATGCCCTTTCAGACCTCCAGGACATGCTGGCCCAAAGTAACTTCGATAGGGTCAAATTCTCTGAAAAGCTCAGCATGGCACAGCACGATCTACTCATGAGCAACATGATCCTTGACGAGAACGAGACCATCTACAGGGCAGGATTGAATAACCAAACTCTCCGCAACTATAACATTGACATCGAAACCGCTATGATTAACCTCAATACATCCAAGCAGGACCTGCTCAAAACTGAGATCCTCGCACCTTTCGACGGCACTATCGTCGATATCCCCGTCAAGGAGAACGACCAGCTCTCCACTTTCGACTACTCTTCCAAAACAGCTATTCACCTCGTCGATACCAAGACTATCAAGATGACAGGCATCATCGACGAAATCGATATCACCAGGGTCGAGGTCGGCCAGCAAGCCATCATCACCGTCGATGCACTTCCCGGACAGAAACTCAAGGGCAAAGTTACCTTCGTCTCTCCCTTCGGCACACTTCAGGCCGGAGTTGTCAACTTCCCCGTCGAGATCTACCTCGACCCCACCGAAGGCGTCGAGCTCAGGGGAGGCCTGACCGCCACCGCTGACATTATCATCGGCATACACGAAAAGGTGCTCATGGTGCCCAACCGCGCTATCAAGGGCCTGGCAGGTGACTTCTGGGTGGATGTCGTTACCGACCCTGCCACAGCCAGCATGGAGAAAAGACCGGTTAAAATCGGCCTGCAGAACAAGAAGTTCACCGAGATCATCTCCGGCCTTAAGGAGGGTGAACAGGTGCTCATTGAGGCCGTGAAATAACCATTGATCTAACAATGCTCTAGCAGATTTCAAATGATAGTCTTAGAAAATGTAGTAAAAATATACAAAATTGGCGATGTCCAGGTAAATGCCTTGAACTATGTGAGCCTGAAGATAGAAGCCGGCGAGACGGTTTCTATCATGGGCCCCTCCGGCTCAGGTAAGTCCACCATGATGAACTTGATCGGTTGCCTTGACCGGCCGAATTCGGGCAAATACGAGCTTGACGGCTTGGACGTCAGCAAAATGAACGATGATCAGCTTGCCGCGGTCAGGAATAAGAAAATCGGCTTCGTCTTCCAGTCATTCAACCTCTTGCCGAGAATCAGCGCACTGATGAACGTCGAATTGCCCTTAATCTATAACGCGACCAGGAACAGGCGTGAGCGTGCCATGCAGGCGCTGGAAGCTGTTGGCATTGCCAATCGTGCCCGGCACAAACCGAGCGAGATGTCAGGCGGCGAGCAGCAGAGAATCGCCATCGCGCGCGCACTTGTCAACAATCCCGCGCTGATACTTGCCGACGAACCGACCGGCAACCTGGACACACATACCAGCCACGGCATTATGGAATTCTTGAAGGACCTGAATAAAAAAGGCATCACTATCGTTATAGTCACACATGAAGAAGACATAGCCGCTTACACCAAACGGACTGTTTACCTGCGCGATGGTAGCATTGTGCAGGAGAAATTGAGATGAACATCTGGCAGTATTTAATCTCAGCTTGGCAGGCGCTCATTTCTAATAAGCTCCGGTCTTTGTTAACCATCCTCGGCATCGTCATTGGCGTGGGCGCGGTTGTGTTCCTTGTTTCATTTGGAAGGGGCCAGCAGCAAGCTATGACAGGCATATTTGAGAACATGGGGGCGAACGCTATATACGTAATGGGGTCCAGCCGTCAAATGATGGGCGGCGTTAGACCGGAGGGAAGTTTGACGCTGGAAGATGCGGAAGCCCTCACCAATAAAAGCAAGGCCCCGGACATAGCAGCAGTAGCACCTATTAGCTCCAAGATGCTCAAAGTAGTTTACGGCAACCAGATCAGGACCATTAGTATTCAAGGGTCAACCGTCGAAATCCAAAGGATATTAAACTATAAGGTAGCCAGGGGCACATTCATCGATGAAGAAGACCTGCGCATGTACACCAGTGTAGCCCTCCTTGGAGACCAGGCAGCCAAAGATCTGTTCGGCACTGCCAACCCGATAGGTGAGACTATACGTATCGGCGGACGTAAGATCGACGTGATAGGGATAATGGAACCACGCGGCGGTTTCATGGGAGGAAGCGCCGACAATTTTATCATGGTTCCGATAACAACCATGCAATCAAGGTTCGGCATTGAAATAACCCCGCAGGGCCACCCCGTGCAGACTATTGCTGCGGAGGCTGTCAATACCGGTGCGATAAATAGCGCCAAGGACCAGATAACACAGATTTTAAGGCAGCGCCATCACATCCGGGAAGATGAGGAAAACGACTTTAACGTAATCGATATGCAGGAGATCCTGAAACGCATGCAACAGACCATGGCCGTCTTCCAGGCGTTCCTCGCCAGCGTGGCCAGCATCTCACTGATAGTTGGCGGCATCGGCATCATGAACATCATGCTCGTTTCGGTTACCGAGCGTACCCGCGAGATAGGGATACGCAAGGCTATCGGAGCCAAGCGCCGTGATATTCTCAGCCAGTTTCTTGTAGAATCAGCCATGCTTAGCCTGTCAGGCGGCATAATTGGATTGTTGCTGGCAGGACTGGGTTCGTTAGCTATACAGGGTCAGATGATGAACAACATGCCGGTTAGCGCACCCATATCAATTGATACCGTATTGATGGCACTGATAGTGGCCATCTTAACAGGAATTATCTCCGGCACCTACCCCGCCTTCAGAGCGGCAAAGCTCGACCCGATAGAATCGCTGCGGCACGAATGACTTTACTTACCCTGGACCAGCGAGAGGAATTCAGCCCGTGTGACCGAGCGCCTTTCGAAGATTCCGCGCATGGCCGAAGTGATCACGTTGCTTCCCGGCTTTTTAATTCCCCTCATAACCATGCAAAGGTGTTCTGCCTGGATAACGACTGCAACACCATCTGGCTTTAATGATTCCATGATCACATCGGCTATCTGCTTGGTCATCCTCTCCTGTAGCTGCAGCCGCCTTGAAAAAATCTCCACCACGCGCGCCAGCTTGCTAACGCCGACCACCCGCCCATTGGCGTTGGGGATATAACCTATATGGACCACGCCGTAGAACGGTAGAAAATGGTGCTCGCACATGGAATAAAACGGAATATCCCTGACTATTACCATCTCATGATGACTGGCTGAAAAACCCATAGCAAGTACCTCTCTGGCGTCCATCTGTATGCCAGAGAAGAGCTCGGCGTACATCTCCGCCAGCCTCTGCGGCGTATCCACCAACCCCTCACGCTTAGGATCGTCACCTATCGCCTCTATTATCGAAAGTGATGCCTGCTTTATTTTATCCAGATCAAACATTATGTCAACATCCTATGGAATATTTTATTCAGCGTTTGCCATATTTCTCCCGGTCGAG
>CAYLRS010000024.1:0-10782 GCA_964385895.1 uncultured Dehalococcoidales bacterium | reverse complement strand
AGAAACAATACGGCTCTAAATACCATGAGAGGCTGCTGAAAAGCGGCATCACTGAAAAACGCAAGATCGGTGACAGCAGCAATATCCTGCTCAACCGCGTTAATATCAGGCAACTTGCCGATCACACCGTCAAGGACGGCGATACGCTGGATATAATCCCGCGTTTTGTCGGTGGATAAGGTCATTTATATTATCAGAATCAGTAGTAAGCATCGAGCATTAATGCTACAATAAGCGCTATCCTGTTAGTTGAGCTTGTAGCAGCATGGCGGATAAAAAATACATTCTCTCCATCGACCAGGGGACTACGGGCAGTGCGGCAATCGTTTTTGATTCAGATGGCAATCCTGTTGCGGACGCTGATAAAGAGACGAACCAAATATACCCCCAGCCGGGCTGGGTGGAGCACGATCCCAGAGAGATACTTCAGATCTCCCTGGAAGTAGCACGCGAAGCCATCAAAAAAGCAGGCATTCCCGCGTCCAGTGTATCCGGGATAGGCATAACCAACCAGCGCGAGACCACCATTGTCTGGGACAGGAAATCCGGTGAGCCTGTGAACAATGCCATCGTATGGCAGTGCCGGCGCACCGCCGATCTCGTTGAAGACCTCAAAAGCAAGGGATTAAGCCAGACTATATGCGGAAAAACCGGCCTTATACCGGATGCATACTTCTCTGCTACCAAGGTCCGCTGGATACTTGACCATATACCTGACGGGCAGTTCCGTGCAGAGCAGGGTGATTTGCTTTTCGGCACGGTAGATACGTGGCTGGCCTGGAACCTCAGCGGACGTAAGGCGCATGTGACTGATTACAGCAACGCCTCCCGCACCATGCTTTACAACATAAATACGCTTCAATGGGATAAAGATATCCTTTCCGCACTCGATATTCCGGCCTGCATGCTACCCCAGGTCATACCATCAAGCCACATTTACGCTGAAACGGCCGCGGGTATATTCGATAAAGAGCGGATCCCCCTTGGAGCCATTGCCGGAGATCAACAGGCCGCCCTCTTCGGGCAGGCCTGTTACAATGCGGGCATGGCGAAAAATACTTATGGGACAGGCTCTTTCATACTCTTAAACAGCGGCAATAAACCGATTATTTCAAAGAAAGGTCTGCTCACCAGCCTGGCCTGGGGTTTGCATGGAGAGGTAAGTTACGCCCTGGAAGGCAGTGTATTTATCACAGGTGCTGCCGTCCAGTGGCTGCGCGATGGATTGAAGATCATAAAAAGCGCGGCTGAAAGCGAATCGCTGGCTAAATCTGTACCCGATAACGGCGGCGTTTACTTCGTGCCGGCCTTCGTCGGCCTGGGCGCACCCTACTGGGACATGTATGCCCGCGGCACAATCATCGGGTTGACCCGTGGCACCACCAGTGGTCACCTGACCCGGGCTACCCTGGAATCAATAGCTTATCAGGTGCGGGATGTCGTTGACGCCATGAAGTCTGATGCAGGTGTGAGTTTACCCGTCCTCAGGGTTGATGGCGGCGGTACCGCGAATTCCCTGCTGATGCAATTCCAGGCAGATATCCTCGGAGCTCCAATACAAGTTGCCGCCGTCGCGGAAACTACCGCTCTGGGTGTAGCTTTCCTGGCCGGACTGGCTACGGGCATCTGGAAAAATACAGAGGAAATCGCCAGGAAATGGCGGGCATCAGCCACTTTTGAACCCAAAATGACGCCTGACCAGCGTGATGATCTTTATTCCTGCTGGAAGCGCGCAGTCGAACGCGCTCAAGATTGGGTTATTAATCCAAAGGAAGCCAACCAATGAAAAGGGATTTCAGTACAATCTCATCTAAAACATTCGACGTTATCGTGATCGGTGGCGGTATAGTCGGGGCCGGGGTCGCCCGCGATACCACCCTGCGCGGGCTTGATACTCTCCTTCTTGAAAAAGAAGATTTCGCCTACGGCACAACTTCACGGTCTACCAGGCTGATCCACGGCGGGCTGCGCTACCTGCGCCAGCTTGAGTTCGGCCTTGTCAGGCAGGATCTCAGCGAGCGTGAAGTTTTGCTGCGCATCGCTCCTCACCTTGTGCACCCGTTGGCCTTCCTTATTCCAGTTCACGGCACGTTTCTCAATGTATCCATGGCCCTGGGCACAACCCTGTATGACGTGATCTCCTTCGATAGGACGCTGCCTTCCCATAAATATCTTTCCAGGAGCAAGACACTGGAATGGGAACCGGGGTTAAAGGTTGCCCATCTCCAGGGTTCCTATGTCTACTACGATTGCCAGATCCCCTACGCCGAGCGGCTCAACTTCGAGACCGCTCTGTCCGCTTATGAAAACGGTGCTACCGTCATCAACCACGCCCGTGTGACCGGCTTGATTAGAGAAGGCGACCGCATAGTAGGAGTAGAAGCGAAAGATGAGTTAACCGGCGAGGTTCTCAGGGCTAAAGGCAAAATCATCGTCGATGCTGCCGGCCACTGGGTTGACCTGGTAAAAGACATGGTCTTCCCCGACAAGCCGCCTTACCTGCGCAGGACAAAAGGCGTCCACCTGCTTACCCCCAGGGTTTCAGATCACGCACTCGTCCTGTTCTCCCCTCGCGACGGCCGCCTCTTCTTCGTCATACCCTGGGAGGGATATTCACTGGTCGGGACAACCGATACCGACTACAAAGAGGACCTTGATGCTGTTTATGCCACCAGGGAGGACGTCAACTATCTGCTTGAAGGTTTGCACTTTGCTTATCCCGATGTAAAAATCGATGATGTCTTCTATACATTCGCCGGCCTCCGCTCGCTCGCCCTGAGGCCCGGCAAAAGCGCTTCCGATACCTCCCGCAGCCATGAGTTGATTGACCACAGCAAGCGCGATGGACTGGACGGTCTGGTGACTACACTGGGAGGTAAAATAACTGCTTACCGCGCCGTGGCCAGGGACGCCGCTGACCTGGTCTGCCGCAAGATGAAATACAACACACGCTGCATCACCGCTGAAAAGCAGCTTCCCGGCGCGCCGGCGGTTAACCAGGACGAAATAAACCAGTCTTTGCGGGAAAGCGGCTTACCAGTTGGGGCTATCAGCCATTTAACCTCTCTCTATGGCACGCGTTATAAGGAAGTCCTCGACATGGCAAAAGAAAACCCGGAGGGCAAGCTCCCGCTCAGCCCTGGTGGGCATGATATCATCGCCCAGGTATGGCACGCTGTTAAAAAGGAGAGTGCGTGTACGCTAAATGACTTTATGCTGCGCCGCAGCATGGTTGGCTTAAGGCCGGACCAGGGACTGGATGCCTTTGATAAAGTAGCGCTTGAAATGCAAAAATTACTGAAGTGGAGCGACGAGGAGAGACAACGTCAGATTCAGGCATTTAAATCCTTTGCGGCGCTGGGGCGGCGTTTTACGGGTGCTTAAGCGCCTGATGAATACCTGCTCTCCGGTGGTACGGATAGGGAATGAGTAACAATATCGGGCAGTTCCTCGATACAAACGTATGGCAATACGGGGAATACAGGCAGCTCATTTACCTGGGTGACGATACTGAACGCTCACTCACCAACAGGGAAATACTGGATCATGCCAGGGCCCTGGCCACAGGCTTGAGAGCACGGGGCATTAAAAAGGGAGACATCGTCGCCTCCGTCTTAAGCAACATCCCCGAAATCCCTGAGATAATCAACGGCGTTAACAGGATGGGAGGAGTCTATCTGCCCATCATTTTTATGCTTACCTCACCTGAGATACGCTATATCCTGCAGGACTCGCAGTGCAAGGTAATCATTACCGAAGATAAGCTCCTCGCCAGGGTGCTGGAAGCAGCAAGCGGCCTAGATACTATCGAAAAGGTCATTCTCATCAGTAAGGAAACATATCATAGTACTATTTCCTACGAAGAACTCCTCAAGGTCTCTGACGAGCGGGGCAATGTGGTCGAGGTGGACAGGGACGACACAGCCATATTGATGTATACCTCGGGCGCTACGGGTTACCCCAAGGGAGTGATGCTGACTCACTACAATATGTACAGCCAGATGAAGGCCGGTATTTCCGTCTGGGGAAGCGATAAGGGCGAGTCCCTTCTCACCACCGTTCCCATGAACAATATCTACGGCGTTATCAGCTGCCTGGAGGGATATATTACAGGCTTTGTAAATATACTCATGCCCCCATTCGACCCGCGTAAAGTGCTGGACACCATTAGCAAGCATCGCGTTCACGCACTCCCCGTTGTGCCGACCATGCTCAATTTCATGCTGATGGTCTGGGACTCCGCCAGGGACGATGTATCATCTCTCGAATTGCTGGTTTGTTCAGGCGCGCCTCTTCCCCTTGAGACCCTGGAAAGGGTCCAGCAGGTTTTCGGCGTGGAGATCACCCAGGGTTACGGTTGCACCGAAGTGGGCGGCTCCGTATCCCGCCAGCGCCTGGACTGGCCCCGCAAACCGGGCAGTACAGGCTTCCCCATACCGGGATTGACAGTCAAGATTATTGATGACGAGGGCAGCGAAGTACCGCGTGGTCACGAAGGTGAGATAATTTGCAAGGGCCCTGCGGTCATGAAGGGATACCTGAATAAGCCCAGGGAAACTGCGGACGCTCTAAAAGGCGGATGGTTCTACACGGGGGATGTCGGCAGGCTTGATGACGATGGCGAGCTGTATGTTACCGGGCGTAAGAAAGACGTCATCATCAAGGGCGGCGAAAATATAGATCCGGGCCTTGCCGAGGGCTGGCTTTACAAGCACCCTGCCGTAATGGAATGCGCGGTTGTCGCCATAAAGGACGATAAATACGGCGAGGAAGTCGGCGCCGCGGTGGTACTAAAGCAGGGATGCCGGGTCACCGAGCAAGAACTCCTCGAATATCTGGCGGGGTGTATGCATTATTTCGTAGCTCCTAAAAAAATCTTTTTCATGGATTCTTTGCCCAAAACCGGCATAGGGAAGCTAGTAAAAAGAGAAATCAGGCGCATGATCAACGAGCGTCCCTGAATGCGGGGGGCGATGGGCACATCCGCATTATATGTGCCCCCTATTAATTCCAGCACTTTTTAGATATTATTTATATAAGGAGGTACCGATATGAGAATACAGGTGCTGGCAACCGTCACCCTTTTGCTAATTCTCCTCAGCCTTATACCTGCAGGTGCCGTATACGCGGCTGTGGGCATGAGCCCCACGCAGGGCACAGTTGGCCTGGAAGTGACCATCAGCGGTCTGACAGATGGCACTTCATATACAATCAAGTGGGATGGTGTGGCCATCAAGTCAGGGCTGGCTGAATCAACCGGCTCTACTTCCTTCTTCCTTCCCGAATCGTACAGCGGCGAGCACGCGGTAGCCGTTGAAAGCCCCACCGGCACAGAGGTGTTCGGCGGGACCAGCGGGCATTTTACCGTTTTGCCTCATATAGCCGTTGACCCCAAACTGGGCGTTGCTGGAACTACTGCAACGGTTGTTGGCCACGGATTCGGTGTAAACGAGAAAAACATCGCTATAACCTATGACGGCGTCAATATTAAGACCGGCATTGCCGCCAATGAAAATGGTTACTGGAGCACCAGCTTCTCAATACCTGCCTCATCCAGTGGCAGTCATGCCGTTGATGCTTCTGGCGACATCACCAAGGGTACCGACGTAACTGATAAATCTTTTAAGATAAGCCCGACATGGAAGATTGACCCCGTAGCCGGCGGTGTCGGCACACTTGTTACTGTAACAGCCACCGGGTTTGCCAGCGCGGAGACCGGTTTAAAAATTCTCTATTCCGGCAAGGAAGTCAGGTCGGGCATAACCGCCGAGGTTAGCGGTTCCTGGAGCACTTCGTTCGCGGTGCCCAGTTCAACGCGGGGAAGCCATATCGTCAATGCGTCAGGTGATAGCACAGCGGCGAAAGACACAGGTGACCTGATTTTTACCGTCGCCCCGGCCTGCAATATCAACCCTAAGACAGGCTACGTCGAGGACACGGTCAAGATAGATGGCAGCGGCTTTGCCAACAATGAGACCAGCATCGAGGTCACCTTCGATGGAAATCCACTTGCAAGCAATATCGTGGCAGACGACAGCGGTTTCTGGTCGACCTCAATCAAGCTGCCGCCCTGCGTCAACGGCCCGCACACGGTGAGTGCCAGAGGCAGGATGACCGCGGCATCGGAAGTGAGCGCTTCCACCTTCACCACGCAGTCGCAGATAACCGCCGTACCCAAAGGCGGCGGTGTGGGAATTGAAATAAGGATCACCGGTTCAGGATTCAGCGGGAGCAAGGATTTCAACATATCCTTTGAGAATACCTCGGTTATCAGCGGCACAGCTAACGACTCCGGCAGCTTCGCCACTATATTTAAGGCGCCGGCAGGTAAAAGCGGCCCCTGCAACATTACGGCAACAGATATAAAAAATGTAACTGCGTCCACTATATTTAACATGGAGACTACTCCTCCGGAGGTGCCGAAAATTTCATCGCCCAAAGACGGGGCTACCGTTGGCTTCATGGGCGATACCAAGGTGTCATTCAGTTGGACTGCTGTGGCAGACCCCAGCGGCGTGTTCTATTCTATCGAAGTAAGCGATCAGCCCAATTTCGTTAAAACGCTTATCAGCCATTCCAAGTTAACTGATTCAAAATATACTTTGACCGAGGCCGAGGCTGTGCCGAACGGCGAGTATTACTGGCGGGTCAGGGCCATCGACGGCGCTGGCAACGCCAGCGACTGGACGCCTGCAGCCAAGATCAAGGTGGGCTTCATCACGACGGGCATGCTTATTTCGATAGGCGTTGGCGTTATCGTACTTATCATAGTCATCGTCGTATTGAACAGGCTGCCTAAGAAGAAGCAGACGAAGAGGGATTGGGAATAAGACTGATATAAAGTCAATCGGGTTTTAAACAAAGGCCCATCTGCGCAGATGGGCCTTTTTATATCACTTCTTTTTGTTTATTACTGCTATCACTATCCTTTTTTAAATCATTCGAACTGATACTTCACAGTATCTAAAAGCCAGTACCCATCCTTGTTTATAGTCCGACTATCTAATAATTGTATCCTTTGCTTGAAAATCGGGCCGCCTGTTACCAGGGTGTGATACTCTCCATTCTCGCCGCAAAAATCGATACCCTTTTTGCTTAAGTACTGCATAAATGACCGATCTGCTTTCCGTCCTATCCAATCCTTATCAATCAGACTGGATTTGGCACTTACTATGACTGCTTCAAAGCCCGAATCGATGAAGCAAGAGAGAACATCTTCAGGGTTCTGTCCCCAGAGTGGCTCAACTGCCACGATGCCAAGATCAGCACAGACCCTCTCTACCCAATCCAGATGTTCCTGTATATAAATATCACCGAATATCATTCCCTTCACACCCTGGGGGATTAAATCCGCCACGGCCGCCTTGAAATCCTGCTCGTATCCATTCCACGTGGTCTCTTTCTGGATGAGCGAAATGCCAATTGCCTGGCTTTGCATCTGGATGAGCTTAACATCCGTTCCATGAAATCTCACCCTCTGTGGCTCTGTGGAAATAAAATTTACCAGGTAAGACACGGAATACCCGCGCCTTAATGCTTCGTAACAGGCTAAACAACTATCCTTGCCACCGCTCCATGATATTACGTAATTTATATCAGTCATGTTTTACCCTTAAGATCACAGCGCAATAATACATAGTAACATAAGGTCAAGCAGGGAATACCACTTTTATGAACTGCCCCGATCAATAGCGCCTCGATCTTATGATAATTAGCTATTAATTGAACGTGAACGTTACCTTTACTTTGAGGAATTAAACAGTTAATATGTGAAGGGGCTGGAGAAGTATTATTTTCAACCTATGGATGATTTGCTTGCCGTTGCACGGATCCTTGTTAATATAGAAGAGAAAGAGCGGCGCGCCATCGCGCGTGAGCTCCATGAACGGCTGGGGCAGTCCTTAACCGTGCTTAAGCTGTTGCTGGGGGAGGCTGTAAGTTCGAGTCCGGAGAAAACACGTGCTACTCTTGCTGAAGCGCAGTCACTGGTAAACGAGCTGATGTCGCTAACCAGGGCTCTTTCGCTGGATCTGCGCCCCAAAATGCTTGACGATCTGGGATTGCTGCCAGCGTTGCTGTACTTGTTTGAGAGCTATACATCCCGGACACACGTGAATGTTAAATTTGAGCATTATGGTCTGCATAAAAAGTTCCCATCAGAGGTTGGAATTGCTGCCTACCGCATCATCCAGGAGGCACTGGAAAATGTGGCAAAGCATGCGAGCATACATGAGGTCAGAGTACTTACCTGGTCGGGACGCAGGTGGCTTTACCTGCAGATAGAGGATCGCGGGGTTGGCTTTGAACCCGATAAGATACCGGCGGAGCATCGCCAGGGACTCGATGGTATGCGGGGCAGGGTTTTGCTCGTAGAAGGCAAGTTCATTCTGCAATCGGCAACTGGTGGCGGTACTATGGTCACGGCGGAGTTGCCGTTGCCGCAGAAATTTAGAAAAATCTGAAGGGGTGAAAATTTGATCAGTATTGTACTGGCAGATGACCACCATGTGGTAAGGCGCGGTATTAAGGCCTTGCTTGAGTCAGATACTGATATAAAGGTCATCGGCGAGGCGGGCAGTGGAGTTGAAGCTGTACAGTTGACATCTCGCCTCAGGCCCGGTGTGCTTGTGCTTGATCTGATGCTAGCTGATATGAGCGGGTTGGGTATTATCCGACAGGTTAAAAAGCGCTCGCCGGAGACAAGTGTAATTATACTCTCCATGTACGGCAACGACTGCTACGTTGTTGAAGCCCTGCAGGCTGGCGCCAAAGGCTATGTGTTGAAGGATTCGCCGCCCGAGGAGCTTGTGCGTGCGGTGCGCGAGGCGGCTGCCGGGCATCGCTACCTTGCACCGCCACTTTCAGACAGGGCAATAGAGGCTTATATGCAAAAGGCTGAGGACAACATGCTGGATCCGTATGATGTACTGACGTCGCGCGAAAGGGAGATATTGCACCTCGTTGCGTATGGTTTAACCAGTACTGAAATTGCCAACCGGCTTTGTATAAGCCCGCGCACCGTAGAAGTCCACCGGGCCAGCATGATGCATAAGCTGGGACTGCGCAACAGAACTGAGCTTATTCATTACGCAGTCAGGCGCGGCTTGCTACCAGAGAAGTGACTTATACGTCAATGGCGATCTGCCTCTTAAGCTTTCACCCGGGAATTAGTCATTTTTCCTCACCCGAATAGGTAAAACTACGTATTTAAACTCCGTGCACTTGCCGATATACTATATTGCCCGAAATACATAGGACAGGAGTTAAATGATATGGTCAAAGTTATCTGTGACAGCACCGGCGACCTGACGGACGACATTGTTAAAAAATACGGCATCAGCATCGTTCCGCTTAACGTTCACTTCGGCACTGAGACCTACAAAGACGGCATCGACATCACACCTGAAGCCTTCTATAAAAAACTGGTCACCAGCAAGGTGCATCCCACCACGTCGGCACCCGCGCCCGGTGCCTATACTGAGTTGTACACTAGCCTTTCTAAACAGACCGACGAAATAGTTGTGCTTACGATTTCCAGCGGGATCAGCGCGACCTATGAAAGCGCACTGCAGGCAAAGAACCTTGTGGGCGAAATCTGCAAGATCGAGGTGGTTGACTCGCAGCAAACGTGCGGTGGGTTATTTCTTCCGACTCTCAAGGCAGCACAGGCGGCACAGCAGGGATTGAAGCTGAAAGAAATAGTTGATATATTGCGCGATATATTGCCCAGGACGCGCGCCTATATGATGTTCGATACGCTGGAGTACCTGCAGAAAGGAGGCCGCATCGGAAAGGTGCAGGCACTGCTGGGAGGTATGCTCAAGCTGAACCCTATCATCACCTTGAAGAATGGTGTAACTGCCCCGGTGGCCAGGACGCGCAGCCGCGCTAAGGCCATGGATGCGCTCGTTGACATTATTAAGGATATGGGGAAAATCGAGGAACTTATTATACAGGATGCCACCACGCCGGATGAACTTGATACTCTGGCCGACCGTATCGGTGCTTTTTACCCCAGGGAGAAAATATACCGCAGCAAGGTAAACCCGGCAATTGGTGTCCATTCAGGGCCGAATGTAATAGCGGCAAGCGCGATAATCGGTAAATAATTAGGCCCTCGACCGTTTTCCAGAGGTGAAAACGAGAGAAACTCAGGAATTTAAACCGAATGCCCGTCCCACGGATTCCTGCCACTCCGCCGGGATTTTTTCCGGGACTACCTGGAATATTTCCAGGAGGATATTGTCCGGCGCCATGGCCATAATATATTTCATGAAGCCGAAGTCTTTGACCTGTCCCCGGAACTGGAATCCCTTTCGCTTCATATGTTCCATAAGAGCGTCCAGGTCATCAGTTTGAATGCCCAGGTGATGATAGGCGCCACCCTTGCCTTCACGTGGCGTCTGGTCGTAAATATTTATTCTGCCAGTACCGATGGCGATCATCACATTTCGAGCACCGGCTACCCCTGCATCGAATACTATTTGAGCACCGAACATATCCCGCCAGAAGCTAAGGGTCGACTCTATATCGGAGGCGAAGATGTGAGTATGCTGCAAATTTACCTTCATAGCATTACTCCTGTTACAGACCGAATACTCTTGCGGCGTTTTCATAAAGAAACAGCCGCTCGACCTCGTCAATTAGCTGGAGAGCATTAGTCGCCTCCGACCTTCAGGGCCTAGAAGCAATTCTAACAGCTCAAGGATGGTAGGGTCAATGTTATGTAAACTGTTACTATGGTGGGCAGTACAAGACTTGAACTTGTGACCTCTGCGATGT
>CAYLRS010000023.1:0-11572 GCA_964385895.1 uncultured Dehalococcoidales bacterium | reverse complement strand
CTGGGAATAAGCAGACATTAGCCACACCTGAAAAATCAGCCATCTTCATTGATCATGCAAGCCCGAGCCCAAATTGGCAATTATCCAATGATCATATTTTTTTAAGGCAGTTCGCTGCAGAAACCGGCTGCCTTCTGTTCGATGCCGGTAGTGGCATTTGTCATCAGCTTGTCGCTGAAAAACTAGCCAACCCGGGCCATGTGATTGTAGGCGCCGATTCTCACACGGTAACCGCTGGCGCCCTCGGTGCCTTTGCTACGGGTATGGGTTCCAGTGACATAGCGGTAGCACTATCTCTGGGCAAAACATGGCTGAGGGTACCTGAGAGTTTTAAAATATCAATCTCAGGCAATTTTTCTAAAGGGGTTGGGGCAAAAGACCTCGTACTCCATCTAATAGGTATGTTGGGTGCCGACGGGGCTGCCTACAAGGCGCTTGAGTTTAGCGGGGAGACTGTAGCGAAGATGTCAATGCCGCAACGCCTGACGATCGCCAATATGGCCATCGAGGCCGGAGCAAAAGTTGGAATATTTCCCAGCGATAAGGTAACCAGGGACTTTTTAAAAAGCCTGGGAAGGGATAATAAATACCGCGAAATAAAACCGGATACAGATGCTTTTTACGAAAGAGTGATAGCCATTGAGGCTGATAAGCTTGAACCGATGGTGGCCAAACCGCACATGGTCGATAATGTTGCACCTGCCCGAGCTTTGGGCGAAATCAAGGTAAATCAGGTACTTATAGGTACATGCACAAACGGCAGGCTTGAAGACATAGCTGAGACGGCAAGGATCTTAAAAAATAAGAGATGCCACCCATCCGTCAGGCTGCTGGTTTGTCCCGCTTCAAAAAAAATATTATCTGACGCCATCGACGCCGGGTATGTACAGACAATTATTGAAGCAGGCGGCATTATACTCCCACCCGGTTGTGCTGCATGTCTGGGTCTGCACCAGGGTGTTCTAGGTGACGATGAGGTCTGTATCTCCACCGCAAACCGCAATTTTAAAGGACGCATGGGCAACCCGAACAGCTTTATATATCTCTCTAGTCCAGCTACAGCCGCCGCTTCTGCGTTGACAGGAAAGATAACTGATCCTCGAGAGGTTTTTTGATGCCGAATACAATCCTGAAAGGAAAGGTATTCAAATTCGGAGATAACATCTCAACAGATTTAATTATACCTGGTCGGTATGCGCATCTGCGAAGCAATTTGCCTGAGCTTGCCAAGCATGTGATGGAAGATGCTAACCCGGAATTTGCCAGCAAGGTCCAGCCGGGAGATTTCATAGCAGGCGGTTCCAATTTTGGCCTTGGGTCCAGCCGTGAGCATGCCCCTCTGGTAATCCAGATGTCCGGTGTGAGCGCAATACTGGCAAAATCATTCGCCAGGATTTTCTTCAGGAATGCTATAAATCAGGGTTTACCTGTCCTTATATGCGACACAGACAGCATTAATGAAAAAGATACTCTCGAAGTGAATTTAACAGAGGGCATAATAAAAAACTTGACCAGGAACGAAAATTATCACTTCGGTAAAATACCGGAGGTGATGTTGAACATATTGAACGAGGGCGGTTTGATCCCTTACATAAATAAACATGGTGATTTCAAACTTTAAATATTACATCTGAAACCGCTCAGAGGCTATGTAAAATGTCGTATCGAGTTACACTATTGCCAGGAGACGGCATAGGCCCGGAGATCACGGATGCTACAGTACGGGTCCTGGATGCAACTGGAATAAAGTTCGACTGGGATATCTATACCGTAGGTGCGTCTGCAATCGGTAAATTCGGTGATCCACTGCCCGAGAATGCTATCGACTCGATATTAAAGAATAAAATAGCGCTTAAGGGTCCTGTAACAACTCCTGTAGGCACAGGCTTTCGCAGTGTTAACGTTGCTCTGCGGAAAAAACTGGATCTGTATGCATGCTTAAGGCCATGCAAAAGCTATAAAGGAGTGGTGACTACCCCTTATCGGGGAGTTGATATCGTTGTTGTCAGGGAAAACACAGAGGATTTATACATTGGGATCGAGTTTGCCAGGGGAACACCAGAAGCAAAAGAACTTTTTGATTTTATATCCAGACACTCTAAAGAGAAAATAAGAAAAGATTCTGGTTTCAGCATTAAGACGATTTCAGAATCGGGCTCCAGACGTATCTCGAAATTCGCTTTTGATTACGCCAGGAAGTACAACCGGAAAAAAGTGACCGCAGTTCATAAAGCAAATATACTGAAGTTTTCAGATGGGCTTTTTCTTGCCACTGCTCGAGAGGTGGCCAAGGATTATCCGGATATTGAGTTCGAAGACGTGCTGGTGGATGCCCTTTGTATGCGTCTGGTAAGAAACCCCAGGCTATTCGACGTCATGGTCTTGCCTAATCTTTATGGTGATATTATCTCCGACCTCTGTGCAGGGCTTGTTGGAGGCCTGGGCCTTGCTCCCGGGGCCAATATCGGCGATGGAGTGGCTGTCTTCGAGCCAACCCATGGCAGTGCCCCAAAATACACGGGAATGAACAAAGTTAGCCCTATGGCAATGATGCTTTCTGCTGTCCTGATGCTACGCTATCTCGGGGAAACAGATGCAGCTGACAGAATGGAAAATGCTATTGCCCATATTATAGAAGAGGGCAAAAATGTAACATATGACTTGAGGTCAGACCGCAATGAACCTAGCGTCGGGACATCGCAGGTGGCAGATGCTATTATCGAAAAGCTGAAAAAATAATATAATCATTGTAAGAAAGGTTCTACGCGTACCCGGCCGTTTTTACTTTATGAGAAGCATTCATTGCCATAGAATCATAAATACCGTTTCGGCACTTTTTCAAGATGCTTGCATAGATCTGCCTGAGGATGTCACTGCGGCCTTAAAAAAAGCGAGGAAAACAGAGAGGTCACTGCTTGGCCGCCAGGTGCTTAATACGATCCTTAAGAACATAGAAATTGCCTCGGTAAACCGCGTGCCTCTATGCCAGGACACCGGTACCGCTGTCGTGTTCCTCGAACTGGGCCAGGAAGTACATATTACCGGAGGCGACCTATATGAGGCAATTAACGAGGGCGTGCGAAAAGGATACGAACAGGGATTCTTGCGCAAATCCATGACTTCGCGGCCATTTTCAGCCAGGAAAAATACAGGGGATAATACTCCGGCGGTAATCCACACTGAGATTGTGAAAGGTGATGGATTAAAAATATGTGCATTGCCGAAAGGTGGTGGTGCTGAGAATTGTTCCCGACTTGTCGTGCTTCCACCAGCTAAAGGTCCGAAAGCCATTAATGAATATGTAATCAATTTGATCGACGAATGTGGATGCAACGCCTGTCCACCTCTGATCATCGGTATCGGTATAGGTGGAACAACTGAAAAAACGATGTTGTTAGCCAAGAAAGCTCTTTTAAGACCAGTGGGTAACCCTAATGCCGATAAGGAAGTTGCCAGTCTTGAAAAATTAATTTTAAATGAGGTCAACAAATCCGGTATAGGTCCCATGGGTTATGGAGGGCGGGTTACAGCTCTGGCGGTACACATAGAAACGTTTCCTGCTCACATAGCCAGCCTGCCGATAGCAGTGAACCTGCAGTGCTGGTGTTCAAGGCACAAGGAAGCCACGCTTTAAAATAGAATGTTAGTAAAAAGTATAAGCCTGCCGATTAAAGAACGGGAAATAAGGAAACTGCGAGCAGGACAAAGTGTGCTCCTAAATGGTGTACTACTAACCGCGCGGGATGCATCCCATAAAAGAATTACCGAAACACTGGCCCGGGGCGAACGACTATCTTTCAATATCAAGGGGCAGACTATCTATTATATGGGCCCCACACCGGCCAAACATGGTCAGATCATAGGCTCAGCGGGACCCACCACGAGTTGTCGTATGGACAGTTACACCGGTGCTTTGCTAGATGCCGGTTTGAAATGCATAATAGGCAAGGGGAAGAGATCGAGTGACACCAGGCGACAATTGATCAAACACAAGGCGGTTTATCTGGCTGCCGTGGGAGGAGCGGGAGCACTCATCGCACAAACCATTAAAAAGGCGCGTCCGCTTGCTTATCAGGAACTCGGCACTGAAGCAGTATTCGAAATAGAGGTAGAGAATTTCCCTGCGGTTGTAATTAACGACATCTATGGCGGGGATCTTTACCAAGAAGGCAGAGCCAAATTTAAAATTGAATAGTGTTTGATTATCTGATTTCTTCGAGTATTACCCGGAGTAAGCCAGCAACGCTCTTTGCATCACAAATCTCGCCATTCCTGATCATTTTTAGTACGTCGCTAATTGGCACCCTGACTACCTCTATTTCATCAGTGTCCTCAGCCACCAAATGGCTTTTTGTAAGGTCGGTGGCAAGGTACAGGTGCAAGTACTCAGTGCAATACCCTGGTGCCGAGTAAAAACCGCCGATTTTTTGTATTTTCCCCGGTAAATAACCAATCTCTTCCTGCAATTCACGCTTTACACACTCATCAGGTTGCTCTCCCGGTTCTACACTGCCGGCCGGTATCTCCAGCAGTATTTTGCCAGTTGGCCGCCTGAATTGACGAACCATCACTACATTATTGCTTTCATCAAGCACCACAGCTGCAATACAATCTCTATGGACAACTATCTCCCTTGTAGCACGCAAACCTGAAGGCTTCTCAACAGTGTCTACCCTTAAACTAACCACCTGTCCTTCATAGGCAGTTATACTTGAAAGCCCTTTTTCCTTCATTTTCTATGATCGACTTGATAAACCAGGGCAACTTCGTCGCAATCGGGGAACTTCGGGCAGCTATAACATTCTGCCCACACCTTACGTGGAAGTTCCATTTTATCCACTTCCACAAAGCCGCATTTTTCGAAAAAGGCTGGTTTATATGTCAGGCAAAATATCCTCGGTATTCCCAGTTCCTTTGCCTCTTTGATGCAAGCATTGATCAATGATGCTCCAAGACCCCGCTTGTGTTTATCTTTTGTTACCGCAAGCGCTTTTATTTCTGCAAGATCGACCCAGTTAATGTGCAGCGCCGCACATGCCGATACTTTACCGTTAGTATCGCGGATGACGAAATAATCCCTGAGATTTTCATACATTTCACTCAAAGCACGCGGCAACATCTCACCCTTTGCAGCGAACTTGTTTACCAGTTCGTGCATTTTCTGTACATCGCCTATTCTGGCCTTCTCAATTATCATATCGATTTTCCCCTAAGTTTAGACACGAGAGTTCTGTAAAATCTCGTCTTCGGCTTCAATCTTATAAAACGTGTTACACGCGGGCTGAGCGACACAACAACCTCTTCACCGTCTTTCAGTTCGCTTTCGACCTGGCCATCCATGCTTATTATAGCTTCGTGATTGGTTAAAACCCTGAGCTTTATTCTCGTAGTGGGAGCCAGTACCAACGCCTTGTCCATACTCAAATGTGGACAAACCGCTTTCAGTATCATATCGCGAGAGTCAGGGAGCAGGATCGGGCCATTAGCTGCCAGCGCATATCCTGTACTACCCGTAGCAGTGGAAACAATGACCGCATCAGCCCGGTAAGTTGTAAAAGCTTCGTCATCGATACTTACATCTATATTTACGAGCCTGGCAGACTTACCTCTGCCCACTACAACATCATTTAACGCATTAGATACTTTCCCCGTGGAACATATTTCGGCTTGAAGCATCGTTCTTTCTTCTATCCATCCGCCACTATCCAGTATTATCGGGAGCTTATTTAGTGCCTCGTCTGCTTCGAGTTCAGTCATGAATCCTAAATTTCCGAAGTTAACACCTACTATAGGTATCTCATAAGGAAATATTATCCTGGCAACGCGGAGTATCGTACCGTCCCCACCCACGCTTAATATAAAGTCTGAGTCTTTTATAAGATTTCTCGCTCCCGCCTCGTCCCATGATGAATTCAGCCAGCATTGAATGCCTTTATCTTTTAAAAAGCATTCGATGGTGTGAGCAAAGGCCTCTGTTTTTTGAACTTTGGGATGGTATAAGATACCTACTCTTTTCACAAATGTGGAGTCTAGCACCGCTCTTCTATAGTGTCAAATTGAAAATATCAGAAAATGACAGGCAATATTGCTTAATTTATTGGAATGATTTAAAAGTACGCTGAATATTTACGGGTGCTTTAATCAGATCAAATGCCGAATATTTTCACTGCAGCCTGCGTGAGATTCATAAACGCACCCGGTACCACACCGATAATTACGACGAGGATACAACACAGGCCCAGCGCGATCCACTCCGGCCATGATGAGGTGACTTTTTCCTGTGAAACCGGTTCACCCAGCCACATCACTTTCACAACTTTAAAATAGTAGAAAGCGGATATACAGCTATTAATGACGGCAATTATTACCAGCCAGAGGAGTCCCTGGTCCACCGCACCGCTGAATATATAGATCTTTGCGATAAGGCCGGCTGTCGGCGGCAAACCGGTTAGTGATACGAGACACAGCGTCAAGGCAATAGCCAGTAGAGGCGCCCGCTTCCCCATACCTGCATAGTCATCGATCTGGTCACTGTTGATTTTATTGGATATGGCGATGATAGCGATAAAGGCCCCCAAATTGGTGAGTGTATAACTTAAAAGAAAGAAAATAAGCCCGCTGCGGATCAGACTATCTGACTGAGCAGCCATCCCCATAGCAGCTAACCCGACCATTAAATATCCAGCCTGCGCAATGCTTGAGTACCCCAATAACCTCTTTATATTTGTCTGCACTATTGCAATTACATTGCCAACGGTCATGGTGATGGCGCTGAGCACTGCAACGATCATTGCCCAATCGCTACTGAGCCATGACGGCATTCCAAATGCCGTCATAAATACACGTGTAATAACGGCAAATCCCGCTGCTTTGCTGGCTACGGAAAGGTAAGCGGTGATTGGCGTGGGAGCCCCTTCATAAACATCGGGAACCCACATCTGGAAAGGAACACTGGCAATTTTGAATCCAAATCCAGCTACCAGAAGCACTATTCCAACCAGAAGTATCGGGGAAGCTAAAAGATTATCTGCTGGCATACCCTTGATGTAGTCGGCTATGCAAGTCAAGCAGGTATTACCCGTTAAACCGAAGATAAATGCCATTCCGTATAAGAGAACCGCCGATGCCACGGCTCCAAGAATGAGATACTTGAGACCGGCTTCCGAGGATTGCTTGTCCTTGAGGAAGCTTACCAGCACATAGAGCGAAATGCTGCTTAATTCTAGAGCAACGTATATAGCAATCAGGTTGGTGGATGAAACAAGGAGCATAAGCCCTATAGCTGATAACAGCAGTAGGGCGTAATACTCTCCCTGGAAATTGTCAAATTTAATTACGTACCGGTGTGATGCAAGTATCACTAATGCTACCGTCGCAAGAATCAGCAGTTTGAAAAACAGGCCAAACTGGTCTATTGCAATCACTTTGTAGAAAGCAGTAACGCCCGCATTACCCCATATCAACAAAGTGAATACTGCTGCAATAACCACTCCTATAAATGCCAGAACGGGCAGCATTCTCTTTTGCTTAACGAAAAGGTCTATCAGTACTATCAGGAGTGCAAAACAAAGAATGCTTATCTCCGGCGATATGTACCGAATCTCATCCATTAACATGTAATTCAAACCGTCCAGATAATTAAAATTTACATTCCAATCAACTGAGCAATAGGTGCAATTCCCATATTTATAACATCAGTCAGGACTGCTGGATAAATCCCGACCAGCATGATAACCGCCACGAAAGAGAACGTGCTTACCATTTCAACCGCGTCTGCATCACCAACACCGTTATATTTATTCAAAGGAGGACCATAAAATGCACGTTGCAGCATCCAGAGGATGTATCCTGAGGTGACCACGATACCGATAACAGCAAGCAGGGTATAGATCTTCATACCGCCTATCGCAGTGCTGACAAAGCTGCCCGCAAATATAATGAACTCTGCTGCAAACCCAGACGTGCCCGGCAAGCCAAGCGAAGCCAGTCCGGCGATGCTGAAGACCACAGCGATGACCGGCATTTGCCGCGCTAACCCGCTCAGCGAATTGAGATCTCGATTATGGGTCTTATCGTATACTAATCCGACCATGGCAAAGAGGAGCCCGGTAATCACGCCATGGCTGAACATCTGAAGGCTGGCGCCTGTCATGCTCACCTGGTTCAAAGCAAATATGCCCAGAAGGACATAGCCCATATGGCTGACGCTGCTGTAAGCAATGAGCCTCTTAAGATCGGTCTGCCGCAAAGTCACAGCAGCTCCATAAAGCACACCTATGATGGCGAGTATGACCATAATAGGAGCATACTGGACTGCTACCTGGGGCAGGAAGCTGACACAGAGGCGGATCATTCCGTAACCGCCCATCTTCAGCAGCGCACCCGCAAGTATCACGCTGACTGCGGTCGGTGCATTTGTGTGTGCATCGGGTAGCCACGTATGGAACGGGAAAACGGGCAATTTAATTGCAAACCCGATCATCAGCAGGAAGAAAAGTACAGTCAGTGGTATAAACGAAGATTTTACCTGCATGCCGGCAAGCTGCGTTATATCAAGCGTATTGGTAATAAAATATGTACATAATATGCCCGCTAGCATAAAAGCACTGCCGACCAATGTATAAATAAGGTATTTATATGCGGCGTATTCTTTTCTGCCGCTTCCCCAGATCGAAATCAGGAAGAACATAGGAATAAGTTCAATTTCCCAGAAGAGGAAGAAGAGGATGAGATCCAGTGAGCAGAATACACCCAAAATGCTGCTTTCAAGCAATAGCAACCATACGAAATATTCCTTGGGCCTGAGCTGGATTTTCCAGGATATCAGTACTGATAGCACGCCCAGGAACGTCATCAATATGACCAGTGGAAGGCTCAAACCGTCAACGCCGAGATGATAAAAAGAATTAATTGCCGGGATCCATGCGATCTTTTCCTCGAACTGCATGTGCCCTATCGCAGCCGCTGACCGATCAAAAAGGAAAAACATAATCATGGACAGGATGAAGGATGCCAGCGCGGCTGCGAGGGCAATCCATTTGACAGTCTTTTGACCAGTCCTGGGTATCACCGCGATTACAAGCAGTCCTAGTACCGGTAAGAAAATGATCCAGCTTAACAAATTCAGATTCAAAGCCTGTTACCTCAGCTAAACAAATATAAGCAAACTGCAATGGCGATAATGCCGATTGCAATAGTGATTGCATACAGTTGAGTCTGGCCGGTTTGTAATTTCCTCAGAGCCCCGCCTATAGAAGCTGTCCCCTGCGCAACGCCGTTAACTGTGCCATCAACGACACTGGAATCGAACATTGCCAGCGCTTTGAAAATCCCGTTATAAAGTATCTTTTTTACGATAATATTTTCGTAAAGATCGTCAAACCAGTACTTATGTGACAGCACAGTGTAAAAAGGTTTAAATACCTGCCCGATTTTCTCCGCCGATATCCATTTAACACAGTACAGGGCATAAGCCAGAAATATGCCCAGCAGAGCAACTATTAAAGATATCAAGGGCAGGGGATGGGACAATATCCCGAAGAATCCGCTTATTAAATTGATTTCTTCCGTTCCTCCATGGCTACCCCCGTGTCCCATAAATTGACTAAACGCACCGGTGACATTTAGCCACCCTGCACATATAGAAAGCACCGCAAGTATGATGAGCGGTATGACCATGACCATAGGCGACTCGTGAGGACTATGAGAATGAGAATTATTGTGTCCTCCATGTTCCGGCTCTGCGCCGCCTCTATATTCGCCATGGAAAGTCATGAAAACAGCGCGGAACATGTAGAACGCAGTCATGAAGACCGTTATGATCGCCAGCGCAAAGAGCACAGGATTATTGGCAATGGCAGCCATCAATATCTCATCCTTGCTCCAGAAACCCGCCAGCGGCCAGATGCCGGCAAGGCTTAAAGACCCGATGAGAAACGTAACATAAGTCCACGGCATTAACTTGCGCAGGCCACCCATTAGCCTCATATCAAACGTGCCGCTACCGTGGTTGACGCTACCGGATCCAAGGAACAGCAACGCCTTGAAAAACGCATGGGTAAACAAATGGAAAATGCCTATCGCAACGCCACCAACACCAAGGCCCAGCATCATATAACCGAGCTGGCTTATTGTGGAATAAGCGAGGACGCGTTTGATATCATTCATCACGAGGCCCATGCTGGCGGCAAAGATCGCGGTGAAAGCACCTATAACAGCTACAGCCACCATAGCTTCCTGGGAATGTTCAAAAAGCGGGTAAAACCTCGCCACCAGGAAGACACCTGCCGCCACCATGGTAGCGGCATGAATAAGAGCGCTGACCGGCGTGGGGCCTTCCATAGCATCGGGCAACCATACATGTAGCGGGAACTGAGCAGATTTGCCCACAGCTCCCGAGAATATGCCAATTGCTACCCAGGTTAGGGTAGTGCCAGCCAGTGTGCCGGCAGCAACGAGTTTATACATAGTCTCGGTATCAAAACTACCGGTCTGCGAATATAGCAGTAAAACGGCCGCGAGGAAGCCGAAATCTCCCAGGCGAGTGACAATGAAAGCCTTCTTGGCAGCATTCGCTGCAGAGGGTTTATGGAACCAGAACCCGATTAGCAGATAGGATCCCAACCCCACACCTTCCCAGAAAACGAACATGAAAAGAAGGTTGTCAGCCAGGACGAGGCCAAGCATACAGGCAGTAAATAGAGACATGAACGCATAGTATCTCAGGTATCCTGGATCGCCCTTCATATATCCCTGCGAATAAATCTGCACCATCAGGCTGACAAAGGTGACCACTATTACCATCACGGCTGTCAGGGGATCGGCCATCACTCCCACATGTATGCTCAAATTGCCCACCAGGACCCACTCGATATCCTGGACGGGAAGCAGATGTTCAGGTGCGGTTAATACTGCACCAAACAGCCAGAATGCAAGAGCACAGGAAATGCCGACTGCCCCAATAGTCACGTAACCGCCGATCTTAGGATACTTGCTGAAGAATGGCCTTAGAATCAGCGAAATGAATATAAATGAGAAGAAGGGCAGTAAAAATATCAGCCAGAGAGCCTGCGTCGGCATTATAGTTTCCTTAAGACCTCCTCTATGACATGTACCCTCTCCTGGGAAACATAGATCTTATAACCGACAGTCTCTTTCATCTCCAATTTATCTGATTCGGGAAGGATGCGTGTGGGTATACCCTCACCCTCGAAGAACTCCTTCCACATTTCGGCAATCATTAAATTCGGCGCGCTTTTAACCTGAACCCACATGATTTACCATCTTAAAATATTGAAATTTTCGATATCGACCGTTTCACGGTTCCTGTAAATAGAAAAAATAATAGCTATGCCAACTGCGACTTCAGCAGCCGCCACTACCATTACGAATAAGGCAAAAATCTGTCCGGTGAGGGCTGTCGGCGTGATATATTGCGAAAACGCGATCAAGGTTATATTGACAGCATTCAGCATTATCTCAAGGCACATAATGACCTTGATTACATTGCGTTGAGTGAGAACGCCAAATAAACCTATGCAAAATAGCACTGCCGATAATATCAAATAATGTT
>CAYLRS010000022.1:0-11649 GCA_964385895.1 uncultured Dehalococcoidales bacterium | reverse complement strand
GTGTCGCTGAACCCTTCTATGCCGATGAGTTTAGCGTAGTCTTTAGCTTCGTAAGCCATTATTCTCCTCCTAATTGCAATTATTCTTCAATCGTTTTCTTCAAATCGGTGAAAACCTTTACATGATAAAGTTCGTGGTCGCGGATCCTGGTAAGTAGCCTCTTCAACTTGGGGTCCGGTATCGCCTTAGCGGCGCGGTCGTACTCGGCAGCAACCTGATTCTCGATCTTGATATCGGCTTTGAGCATATCCCCCGGCTTTTTAGGGCGCTCGATCCTGGCATGTTCAATCCTGGGGCTGCCCTTTCCGCTGACAAGTTCCTCGGCCAGCCATCCGAGGTGCTGCATCTCGTTTATGGCCTGGTCCTGCATCTCCTTCTTCATCTCCTCACTGGGTGCAAGATACGAGTGCAGCAGGTACTGGAGTATCACCGTATATTCATGCTCAATGCCCCAGTCCAGGATCTTGGCCACTTTGTCCCTGCGCGCGCCCCTGAGGTCTTTCATCCCCTCTTTATCCGCTTTCTTAACGAAGTGCGTAAAATCACCATGATGTGATTTTTCATCGGAGAGGATGCGCTCCAGCAACCGCTTGATCTTTCTGTCCTTTATGGCCTTAATGTGATCCCCGTACATGGCGATGGCATCTTTTTCGGCCAGGACGTCGTTCTTCATCCACGCCGGGACGGCTTTGCCACTGAGCCTCATTTCTCCCCTGGTGAAGCTCGGCGTGCCTCCGAGTTCCACCACCTGTTCGGCCAGCCAGTCCAGGTGTCGCATCTCCTCGCGGGCGATGGCTTCTATCTCGCATGCCAGCTCACCCTCCCCCATGGCATAGGCGTGTATCAGGTACTGGATGATGGCAGCGTGCTCTCCCTCGATGTCTTTATTAAGCAACTTGATGATCTCGGACTTCTTCACTTCTACCTCCAGTAAATATATTTCTTTATTGAAATTACTCAAATATTAGCAATAGTACGGGGATTCGTCTATGACAAAGGTCATGATAATGTCCTCAGCCGCAGTGAATTGGATACAACGGTGATGGAGCTGGCGGCCATAGCCAGGGCAGCCAGCATCGGATTGAGGAAGCCATAGTGACCGAAGATAAACTGAAGCGCCGCAGGAACGTTGCCCTCCCTGAAAAAGGGATAGAGGACACCGGCGGCGACCGGGATGAGTATAACGTTGTAGGCGAATGCCCAGAACAGGTTCTGCCTGATGGTCCTCATGGTGCGCTTGCTCAATGCGATCGCGGTGACGATGCCGCCCAGGTCTCCCCGGATAAGCGTGATGTCCCCGGTCTCCATGGCCACGTCCGTTCCGGTGCCGATGGCGATGCCGACGTCCGCCTGGGCGAGGGCAGGCGCATCGTTTATGCCATCTCCTACCATGGCAACTACAAGCCCTTTTTCCTGCAGCCTTTTAACTTCCGCCGCTTTATTCTCCGGTAAAACCTGGGGGATCACCTTGTCAATGCCTGCCTGGGAGGCAATCGATTCGGCGGCACGGCGGTTATCCCCCGTGATCATGACCACGTCGAGTCCCAGCTTCTTCAAAGCATTGACAGCTTCCATCGCTCCAGGTTTAAGTGTGTCAGATAAAGCCAGTAACCCGGCAAGCTGTTTTCCCTGCGCCAGGAAAAGCACTGTTTTACCTTCATTCCACAGCTTTTCGGCCTCATTTTCAGCGCCATTTAAGCTGATTCCCCTTTCCTGCATGAGGCTGATGTTTCCCAGGAGGACCGCATGGTCATCCACTTTGACCTCCACCCCGAGGCCGGGCAGGGCATTGAAAGCGGATACCCGGCGTAACTCCAGCCCTTTTTCAGCGGCGGCTTTTACCACCGCCTGTGCCAGTGGGTGTTCGGAGCCGTGTTCGGCAGAGGCGGCCAAGTTGAGAACTTCATCCCTGGAATATGGTGTAAAAGCCAGTATGTCAATCACCTGCGGCTCACCCAGTGTGAGGGTGCCGGTTTTATCCAGAAGTACAGTGTTGATTTTTTGAGCGCGTTCGAGAGCTTCGCCGCTCCTTATCAGGATGCCGTTCTCGGCACCTTTTCCTGTTCCCACTATTATCGCAGTTGGTGTGGCAAGGCCGAGCGCGCAGGGGCAGGCGATAATGAGCACGGCAACAAAATTGAGCAACGCGTATGTCAGGGTGGGTTGAGGGCCGAGGAAGAACCAGATGATGAAAGTGAGGACGGCTATGGACATGACGATGGGCACGAAGTAACTGGCTATGACATCGGCCAGGCGCTGAATGGGCGCCTTGCTACCCTGGGCTTCGTCGACCAGACGGATTATCTGTGCCAGCATCGTGTCTTTACCGACTCTCGTTGCTTCGAAACGGAAGCTCCCCGTTTTGTTGATAGTCGCCCCGATGACAGTGTCCCCCACCTTTTTCTCGACAGGCATGCTCTCGCCGGTGATCATAGATTCGTCAATGCTGGAGTAACCCTCGCGCAGAATGCCGTCCACAGGTACCTTTTCCCCCGGCCTGACCATGACCAGGTCGCCGACCTGCACGCCCTCTATGGCTATCTCAGTTTCCTGCCCATCCCTGATGACGGTGGCTTTCTTAGGCCGCAGGCCGATCAGCTTTTTGATGGCTTCAGAGGTCTGTCCCCTGGCCCTGGCCTCGAGGAAACGGCCCATCAATATGAGGGCAATGATCATGGAAGAGGTATCGAAGTAGAGCCCGTGGCCTATTCCGGCTTCCATGAAATACTGGGGAAAGAGGACGACGGCCACGCTGAAGAGATAAGCGGCGGATGTGCCCACGGCGATGAGCGTGTTCATATCGGCGGTCCTGTGTTTCAGCGCGCCCCAGGCACCTTTATAAAAGCGCAGACCCGCCCAGAACTGAACCGGTGTAGCCAGCACCCAGAGCAAATACGGCTTGAAGGGGAACTCAAGGGCAGTCGCCATACTGAGGGACATGACGACCAGAGCGATGACAAAGGAAAAAATAAATTTGTTGCGTAAATTCAGGACTTCCTGCTGCGATGCAAGCGCTATGGCATCGATTTCTGTCGCCTCTTCCCCCAGGCCATAGCCTGCATCAGCAACCGCGCGGCGCATCTGTGCAACGTCGGCCTCGTCGGTATATTCCACGGTGGCTTTTTCAGATGCCAGGTTAACATTAGCTGAGACCACACCAGGGAGGCTTAGAAGCGCGTTCTCGACACGCGCAACGCATGATGCACAGGTCATGCCGCTCACGGGGAAGATGGATTTTTTGGTCCGGGTGCTGTACCCCAGCCGGTCAATGGTTTTAGCGATCCCGGCCAGGGCCACCTTCGACGGGTCGTATTCAACCAGCACCTTCTCAGACGCGAATGAAACATTCGCTCTGGCAACGCCTTGAGTTTCGACAAGAGCCTTTTCTATAGTCGAAGCACAGGTAGCGCAGGACATGCCACCTACATGAATGCTGGCTTTTACCGTGCCCTGCTGTTCCGTTTCATTTGCCACGGGATTATTTCCCTGAGGTTGCGGAATTATGATTAAATTTCCAGGTGTTGCTCCCATACCCCATGCAGATTGCAGTAACAGAAGGTGAACAGATGCCTGAATTCAGACGAGTTGATTTCAAAAGTATATAACGGCTTATCAACCCCCGGTTTGAAAACGGCCCGTCCCAGATCAAGCACGTGCCCGTCCTTCTGGACGCCGAAGGCCTGTATCCAGACAATATAATGTTGCGGCGTGTTGGGATGTGGCGCTTCTCTCCCGACCACGACTTCCACCAGGTCCTTGCCCTGCTTACCCTGTCCTTTTATCAACTCGATTGCCGGAATATGCTTTTCCTTGCCCTCCGAGGGGCGCCCCCTGACGATATCGCTGAAGTACATGACCTTCCCGGCCTTCTCCTTCTTCATGACGCGCTGGGCTACCAGCCTGGAGTCGAGGCTGCCTTCGCCGCATTCAGGGGTATAGCAGGTTACATCGCTGAAAGAGCATTTCACATTGCAGCCCGGGCATGGATCGGGCGGTGTGGCTACTTCAATTACAAAATTGCATTTATCGCACATCCAGTACGTCATGATATTCTCTCCTTTTTATAGTGTATTTATTTAAAACCGTTCTGCCGGTGTTTCTGGGCAATAGAGTCGGCGAGCTTTTCCAGCGCTTTGAAATCCTCTTCCCTGGGGTTCCCCTTGATGTAGACCGGTTCGAGCACTTCAAGCTTTAAATTGGTCAGCATGCCGCTAATCTGCTCCACCGCCCGGCTGCCCCATCCATATGAGCCGATTATGCTGGCAAATTTCAGGTTGGGGCGCAGTGCGTTGGCCAGGAAAGCTGCATTGGCTGCAAGTGGATGAGCACCGCCGAGGACGGTACACGTACCGAGCACCAGTGTCGCCGCGTCAACAAGCGCGATGGCAAGCTTGCCCGGATCTGCGACCGTAAGGTCGAATTGCTTCACGTTTACACCCCGCTGTATGAGCACCTCGACGAAATGGTCCACCATTTCCCTGGTGCTTCCGTGCATTGAGACGTAGGGGAGCAATACGAGATTCTTCGGCTCGTCATAAACCCAGCTCTTATAGGCATTTATGATGAACTCCGGCTTGTCATAAACGGGGCCGTGGCTGGGCGCGATAACATCGATTTTATAGTCCTTCAGCTTCTCAAGGTTCTTCTGAATGTTGACCCTGAAGGGCATCATGATCTCGCCGAAGTACCGTTTGGCTGATTCATAAACCTGGCATTCATCCTGCACATAAAGCGCCGACTGGGCCAGGTGGGACCCGAAAAAGTCTGTGGAGAATAATATCTTATCCGCACGCAGGTAGGTCACCATGGTCTCAGGCCAGTGGACCCAGGGGACGTGGATAAACTCAAATGTCCTGTTGCCCAATGAAAGGGTGTCTTTATCGTTGACCGTTATGAAGACATCTTCGCCAAGATGCAGGAGGTCGATAAGCATACCCTTGCATTTTGGAGTGCAGACCACCTTCGCCTCGGGGTACAGTTCCAGAATCATGGGGACGCTGCCCGAGTGGTCCTGCTCGGCGTGGTTGCAGATGACATAATCTATTTGATCGATTTTAAGCTCATCGAGATTCCTTATAAGGACATGATCCATTGCAGGGTCGACTGTATCTATGAGGGCCGTCTTCTCGCTGCCCTTCACCAGGTACGAGTTATAGCTGGTGCCGTCCGGAAGAGGAATAAGCGAGTCAAAGAGCCTCCTGTCCCAGTCTATAGAGCCTATGGCGTCGATGCCCGGCCTGATATCAAGCCTGTTCATGTTAACCTCCACTATATCTTTTTAAACTGATCCTTGCTGGCTCCGCAAACGGGGCAGGTCCAGTCCCCGGGAACATCCTCGAACTTTGTCCCGGGCTTTATGCCTCCGTCGGGGTCGCCTTTCTCCGGATCGTAAATATATCCGCAGACACTGCACTGGTATTTGTCCATGGTAACTTTCTCCTCCTTTTTATCCGCGATATAGCTGGGCGCCGTCTTCGGCGTGGTGCCGCGCTTGACCTGCTGGTAGTAGGCATAGGTCAAAGGCTCACCCTCTTTAATCACATCCGCATCCACAAGCTGACCGGCGAAGATGGTATGCGTGTGAACGTCCATCTGGCTGATGACGTTTGCCTCGAGGTAAGCCAGAGTGTTGTCCAGTACCACCGGCGCCCTGGTCTGACCGGTTTTGTAATTTATCCCGACGAACTTATCCACATCGCGGCCGCTCTTGAAGCCGAAGCCGCCGATGAAATTCAGCGGTGTATCCTTGGCGAGTATGGATACCGTGAAGACCCTGCTGCCCGATATGTATTCGTGCGTCAGGTTGCTGCGGTTGATGACAACTGCGACCACCGGAGGCTCGGAACATATCTGGCAGGCCGTATTGGCAATCTGGCCGTTTATCTTATCGCCCTTCAGTGAAGAAACCACGTACAGTCCATATGATATTGAATAGAGGGCTTTTGTATTCATGGTGTTCTTTTCTCCTTACACAATTCTACATCAGGTCTTTTTCGGCTGTCTCAATTGCTTGTTTGATCTGCTCGCTGAGATCAGGGGGAAGGCCTTCGATATCCACCCGCAGGAAGCCGCGCACGATAGTAGCGGTGGCTTCGTCCCTGGTCAAGCCGCGCATCATAAGGTACTCGACCTCTTCCTCCGCTATCTTGCCGACCGCCGCTTCGTGGGAGAGGTCGATGCCAGCCAGGTTGCCTTTAAGTTCAGGTATAGCATGGATATGCCCCTCGCCCTTGAGAATGAGGCCGCGGCATTCCAGGTGTCCTTTAACGTCCAGCGCGTTGCCCTCTATGTAGCCGCGGGCGATGATATTGCCGCCCGTCGTGATGGCGCGGGAAATGATCCCCGTTCTCGCGCCGACTCCGTTCAATATAACCTGCGAACCGAGGTCCATATTCGAGCCGGGCGGCGATACGATGATGCTGTTAAAACGTGTGATCGTGTTGGCGCCGTTACACCTTGCGATGGGGTTTGCCTGGAGAGATTTGACGGGCTTCATGATGATGTAGTTGCTCAAGTATACGCCGCCTTCTTCCAGGATCACGCCGGTGCGGGGCCGCACCGCAGTCTCAGGCGTCCAGTTGTGGATCATGGTGAAGCTGATCTTGGCGCCCTTCTTTACATAAAACTCTGACACGCCGAGATGCATGGCGGGTTCATCTCTGGGGGCAGTGGTGCAGCCGGTAATAATGTGCAGCTCGGAGCCTTCTTCGGCAATTATAATATTGTGTACGCTCTGGGCCAGGTTCTTTTTACCTATATAAAGGCAGGCCTGCACGGGATACACCGATTTGCTCCCGGGGAGCGCCCGTATGAAGTAGCCGTTGCCGGGGTTGAGTTCCACGTGGGCTGTATATTTGTCCGAGTCCACGGCGACAGCTTTCCACAGGTAGCTTGCAAGCCAATCGTATTTTTCCAGCGCTTTCGTAGTAGACATAACCTCAATATCTGACTGCCTGGCGATGCTATGGATAACAGAGTGGTCCATCTGAATGATGGTCCCGGAGCGGTTATGGTCTTCGCCAACCACGACGCCGGTCTGGCGCATCTGTTGCCTGGCCTCCGAGGATATCCTGGAAAAGTCTTCCTGGTAAGGCAACTCGTCTGCTGTGTGCTCGTATTGTTCCAGGTTAATATCGTCGCCGAAGCGTGCTTTCCTGGATAATGCCGCTTTGGCCTTCTCTTTTCTTTCCTGCGCGGCCTTCAAGTCACGCATTTACGGCACTCCTCGTAGCCTTTCTTGACGATGGTTTTCAAAATCTCGTGGGGGTCGCCCTCGCATATAATCGTTCCCCCGAGCAGCACGTATCCGGTGCGGGCGTCAACGTATTCAAGGATATGACCGGTGTGGGTGATGATCAGTCCGCTGCGCATCCTCTCGCGGATGGGATGCTTTTTCTGCAGCAGGTCATTTATCAGATGCCCTATTAAAGCTATGTTTACCAGGTCGACACCCGATTCAGGCTCATCAAGTAATACGAGATCCGGTTTCTGGGCCAGCAACTGCGCGAGCTCGGAGCGTTTGATCTCCCCGCCGGAGAAGCCGTAATTGATATCCCTGTCGACAAGATCGTTCAGATTGGTTGAATTGAAGATATCGCTAAGCTCTTCGTTAGTTTCCCTGCCCCTGGCGCAGGCTGTAACCATGTCTCTTGTTTTGACTCCCCGGACGACCGGTGGCCTTTGCATCGACATGCCGACACCCAGCCTTGCCCGCTCATCCATGGGCAGGCTATCTATATCCCTGCCTTTAAATACGATGCTGCCCCTGGTGATCCTGTATTTGGGTGATCCCATTATCGTCATCAGCAGAGTGGTTTTGCCGTTGCCGTTGGGGCCGAAGAGCACGTGTGTCTCCCCCGCCTTGATGTTAAGGTTGATATCATGCAGTATCTGCCGTCCTTCGATTTCCACGCTGAGGTCTTTTATTTCCAGCATTGTCTCTGGCATATATAATTCCTCCTTAGCGGCAAGACTAAGCGCCGTCCAGCAGGTGATGCTCCGTGCGGGTAAACCAGCCGGTCGGGTCGGAGATGTATTCCTGGTAATCCACGAGCGCCAGATAATGTCCCTGCTCTTCAGAAGCAATGGCATTAAAGAACTTCCTTTCCGCTTCCGCGGCCGATTTATCCTCCTGCTGCCTGTAGAAATCCCTCGATTTTATCTCCATCTCCATGGCTTTTTTGGTTGCCTCTATCTCGCTCTTTTTAGCTTTAACCGAGGTGCCCAGACCCTCGATTGCCTGCGCAAAGAGCGTGCCGGGCTTTTGCCCCTTAACGGGACTTACATCAATAGCGGGCCAACCCCTGTTCTCCGCCATGGATTTGTAGATCTCTTCGAACCTCTCGCGGTGTCGGTCCTCCTGGGCGGCGAGCCACGAGTAAAGCTCTTTTCCAACCCGGTTATAGCTATCTTTGTCCGCCAGTAGGTAAAACTTTTTACCGTCGAGTTCCATCTGGATGGCGTATTTCAGCGCTTCGATTATTCCGGACTGCTCGTCTTTCATCGCTCTCCCCTATGGTTTCTTATCCCGTGCCTTGCGGGTATTTCTGACATCTTTCACACAAGGAAATCCGCGTTATGAACTATATTTGTTACCGATAGCCAATTATAGCAATTTTCCAGTCTGCGCAAGTAATAAAAGTCACATTTTTGAGGTTATTTTGATAAATAAGAAAGGCTGGCCCTGCCGGGCCAGCCTTTCGAGTGTCTGCCTAATCCTATTTTCTACCTGGCGATCTTTTCGAGTTCTACGAGCTGGGCATTTATACCCTTGCCGAAGAGCTTCAACCGGATTGGTTCGCCGTCGCCGTATTTCTTATAAACCCGGCAGACTTCGCAGATGCTGGTGTCCTTGCCGGTGGCGCCGCGGTCATCCAGCTTGCAGTAAGTGCCTTCGATCTCCCAGCAGGGCAGGAACTGATACCTGGTTGACGGGCATTCTGCCTTGATCATTTCTGGACAATGGCACTTCTCCCAGCACGGTTGCTTGTCTGCCCAGAAGTTGAACCTGGAAACCTCGTCCGCCTGATTTATTCTTGCGGTTTTCTCGATTACTTCAGCCATTGTCTTTGCCTCCTTTTATTATTTTGGCCTTTTTCCTTTCTGTTTAAACTTTATCATGCGTACGGCGCAGTGCCATCCGCAATGACGCTTAATTTGCATTTGCGCAAAAGCGCATAACTAACTGTTTAACATTAAGCCGAAATGCTTAGTTATAGCGCCTTGAATTTGGATAAGGTACCGTTTTATTGCACAATTTAACAGTAGTAAAAAGAATGTGGATTAATAGTAAAAAACGGAGCCACCTGAATATATTATTAATGCTAACCGTGATAATAACGGGATGCCTGCCCGCGTCTGCTGCAAACAACGATTCTGCAGCAATCAGCCTCAGGCAGCAGATATCGCGTGCTGCGCAGCCGTATGCTCTGGACATTGCCACCTGGGAGATTGGGAATCTTGTCAGGCCTCTTGATGATGATGGCCTTGCTCCTGTAGCGGTCGATGGGGCTGAGCTGAGGGGACAGATCTCACAGGTGATACAGGAAAATAATCTTGCGGTTTTACCACCCGTACATTTCAGGATTGACAGGCCGCCCTGTCTCCTCGTCGTATCTCCGCGTGACCGGATCGCATACTTTGACCGTATCCTGCTTGACCCGGATTTGAGTGAAACCGAGGTTCAGACGATAGAGAAGCAGGTAAATAGCCTGAATCTTTCATCGCTTGTAGTTGAGCTGGGTGGTTTGGGCGCGGCCTATCCAGCTATCGTTTCGCCGGAGCTGCGCACGAAGCAGCTTATCGATGCAGCCGTGGAGGAATGGGCACACCAGTACCTCGCCTTCAGACCGCTGGGTTTTCTATATCTCCTGGATTCAATAGGGATCAGGCAGGATCCCGATGTGATAACGATGAACGAGACGCTGGCGGGCATGATAGCCGATGAGATAAGTTCGCAGGTATATCAACGGTATTATGGATCAGGTGCTGTCACTGCAACTCCCGCAGATAATAAGAGCTTTGATTTCGCCTTCGAAATGAGGGAAACACGCAGGAAGATTGATTTTTTACTTGAGGAAGGACAGGTAGATGAAGCCGAAAGTTACATGGAAGGGAGACGCCTGCTCTTCACGGAAAAAGGTTACAGGATAAGAAAGTTGAACCAGGCGTATTTCGCCTTTCATGGCATATACGGTCAGGACCCGGGTTCTGTGAGCCCGATATACGAAGCGCTGAAAGAACTGAGGAGTAATTATAAATCGCTGGCGGAGTTTGTTGCCAGTGTGTCGGCAATGAGGGGCTATAAGGATTTAAAGCTGGCTTTGCACAGAGACTCAAATTAGGCGAAAACCGGATATGGCTTAGCTCATTTTAAATACATTTCACAATTTATCTCCAATCGTAAATACCGGCATGATAGCTAGACTCATATTTTGTTATACTTAGCCGGTTTATGGATCTTGCTGATTTTCTTTCGGTCGTGTTAATAGCCTTCGGCCTTTCCGCAGATTGTTTTGCCGTTGCCCTGGGAATAGGCGCTTCCGGGCGGGCTTTCTCCTGGCGCCATATGCTAAGGGTGGCGCTTGCCTTCGGCTTTTTCCAGTTCGGCATGCCGCTGGTGGGCTGGCTTGCAGGTCAAACTATTGTTCAGTTCGTCGCGAATTACGATCACTGGATAGCCTTTGCTCTGCTGGCATTCGTGGGAGGCAGGATGATCTGGGAATTCATTCACGGCCAGACCGAGTCGGAGAGCACGGATATAAGCAAATGGGGGACTCTGCTGACATTATCGCTGGCTACCAGCATAGACGCCCTTGCCGTGGGGCTGTCCTTTGCTTTCCTGAAGCTGAATATACTGCTTGCCAGCACTATCATTGGTCTGGTTGCCTTTGTGGTGACCGCTGTCAGCTTCTGGCTGGGCAGGAAGGTCAGTGCTCTCATGGGCAGGTGGGCACAACTGGCCGGTGGTATTATTTTAATAGGTATAGGGTTAAGGGTAATAATCACCCATATGCTGGAATAAATGAATAAGATAGACCTGTACTGGGATGACAAAGAGGTACTGTCCGACAGGATCAGGCCGGATGTGGAATTCCTTCCCAACAGGATGAACCGGGCCACACTGGAGGTGGTGGTTCAAAGGCGGAGAGGTCGTAAGAGCAGGATTTGTCAGGACTTTAGCCAAGGGAATGGAGCGGCCATACGATTATGTAGCACGTAAGGCAAATATACAGGAAATGGCCATCGTACACAGCGCGGTTCCCGATTGGGCCAGTCAGTTGAAGAAGAAGTTAGGTAACCTCTTCCCTGAAGAAAAGATTTGGGTTAACCAACTGGGTGCTGCCCTGGGAGTTCATGGAGGAAGGGGTGTATTGCTGGTAGCTTTAAGACAAGCGGTGTAAGAGTGCATCTGTAGTGACTTTGAAAAACACTTAAACCTGAAAATAGGCGGGCCAGACAAAGGAATCGAGAACTGCTGTTTGAAGGCAAAAAGCAGCGGCCCCACCTACAGCTAACCAATATGACACATCCTGGACTCGTGTTTGAATGGTTAAAAGCGCCGCCAACAAGCATAGGGAGCCCAGACCGACCAGGAAGAGCACTGCTCGAACAGCTATCCATGTAGACGTGCTGGGGCTGGTCATCATA
>CAYLRS010000021.1:0-11973 GCA_964385895.1 uncultured Dehalococcoidales bacterium | reverse complement strand
GCGGCTTTCCACGACCTTTCAAACTTCCCGGCTTTCATGGCCACGATGGGTTTATGAGAAACGGTCTTCTTGACGGCCTGAATCAGCGCATGAGGATCATCAAGCCCTTCGATGAAAAGAAGGATGGTTTGACTCTCTTTATAGTTAGAACCAGGAGCCGTGGTGTGAAATCTGAACTTATTCAGACCATTGCAGGTGATGGGCAGTGCAGGGTAAAGTTCAAGAACGCCAAAGTCAGTAAACGCGATATCTTAGGCAAGGTCGGTAAAGGTTGGGATATGGTGAAGTATATAATGCAGAGAGCTACCATTTTAAAATGTGCTGAAGTATCTGGCGCCTGCCAGGCTGTCCTGGAGATGACAACGGCCTATGCAAAAGATAGGACACAGTTCGACAAGCCAATCGGTTCTTTTATGGCCATCCAACACAAGATTGTTGACATGCTAACAGATGTGGAGGGATTGCAGTACCTAGTTTATTATACGGCGTGGCTTCTATCGACCGGCGGAAAGGCTGATATGCAGGTATCGCTTACAAAAGCCAAGGCAAATGAAGTTTACCAACGGATATGTATCGATGGCATCAAGGTCCACGGTGCCATAGGCTTCACCATGGACCATGACATCGGATGCTATTTCCGGCGCGTGAAAGCTGCCGAATATATGCTCGGTGATACCGATCTACATCTGGAAAAAGTTGCGGTCGGATTGGGACTTTAACTAATTATTACCGTTAATAGAAAACAGAATTCGACTACGAGTTAAGTGGCTGGATATCGAATTAATCGAATATGCATATAAGCTATTGTGGTAAGTTGAAATATGGTGTAAAATCAGTCGCCAATATGCCGGCAACAATTTTCAAAATATTAAATCAAAGTTAAGGAGGAGAAATGGTAGGTATCAAGTCGTATGGAGCGCACATCCCCAGGTTCCGCTTAGATCGTAATATCATGCAATTGGCGCTCTTATTTCTGGGGTTTGCACCCCTCAGGGGTGAAAAAGCTGTAGCAAACTGGGATGAGGACAGCGTCACCATGGCGGTTGCTGCGGCCACGGACTGTCTCAAGGGCGAGGACAAGGACAAGGTTGAGGGGCTCTATTTCGCAACCACGTCACAAACATACGCACTGAGACAGAATGCCGGTATTATTTCGGCTGCGCTGGACTTTAAGACCAATGTCAGGACGGCCGACTTCACCGATGCCACCAAGTCAGGGACTGCAGCGATGCTGGCTGCTGCTGATGCAATTAGCGCTGGTTCTCTTAACAGTTGTATGGTCACTGCCGCGGATTGCCGCGTGAGCAAAATAGGCAGCAACGGTGATTATACATATGGCGATGGGGCCGCTGCTTTCTTGCTGGGCAAAGACGATGTGATCGCAAAGATCGAGGGTTCATATTCGACCTCTCACGATTTTGTTGACCGACGCCGTCTGCAGGGTGAAAGGCTTGAGCACATGTGGGAAGAGCGTTTCATCCGTGATACCGGTTATATGAAATTTATACCCGAAGCGGTGATGGGGCTGGTTAAAAAATACGATTTGAAAGCTCAAGATTTTTCTAAGGTCATTTATGCCTGTGCTTTCACCGGTGCGCATGCTGCTCTGGGCAAAACTCTGGGACTGACTCCCGAGCAGGTTCAGGATCCGTTACTGGCTACAGTAGGTGACACGGGTGTTGCGCAAACACTGATTATGCTGGTTGCTGCCCTTGAGGATGCCAAACCAGGAGACAAAATCATGGTAGTGAGCTTCGGGCAGGGTTGCGATGCCTTCTACCTGACCGTCACTGATAACATCACCAGGATCAAGGACAAGAAAGCTGTTAAAAGGAACCTTGCTAACAAAGTAGCTCTCGGCAGTTATGAAAAGTACCTGGCCTTCCGGAAGTTGATGCCTTCAGAGATCGGAATCAGGGGCGAAGAAACGGTTTTCACCTCCTTCTCTATCATATCCAGGGACAGCAGGGAGCTTTATGGCATGGTCGGTACGAAATGCAAGAAATGCGGCACGCCAAGTTACCCTGTACAGAGGATTTGCCCCAACCCGGACTGCGGTGCAGTCGATCAGAATGAACCTTACAGGTTCGCTGATAAGAGGGCAGAAATTTTTACGTATACGAGCGACTTCCTTTCTCCCAGCATCGACCCGCCTGCGTCATACGGTTTAATTGATTTCGAGGGCGGTGGCAGAGCGATGGTTGATTTCACCGACTGCGATGCCAATGCCATAAAAGTCGGCATGCCGGTTGAAATGAGCTTCAGGATCAAATACGCCGACGAGAAGCGTGCGGCTGTGAACTATGGCTGGAAAGCCATGCCTATCGTAGCGTAATTAATCAGGAAAAGACTGTTAAGGAGGAAATTTAAATGGCTGAAGGAATTAAAGATAAAGTAGCTATAATCGGAATGGGTTGCACCAAGTTCGGCGAGAGATTCGATGCCGGTCCGCAGGACCTTATCGTTGAAGCTTTTGTAGAGTGCCTTGCGGACGCAGGTATAGAAAAGAAGCAAATTCAGGCAGCCTGGTGGGGCGTTCACATGCCTGACATCAGCGTCGGCCGCGGCGCTACTGCTCTTGGTATCACGCTGAAACTACCGTTCATACCAATAACCAGGGTAGAGAACTTCTGTGCCACGGGTTCGGAAGCCTTGAGGGGCGCGGTTTATGCTGTGGCTTCAGGCGCATATGATATCTGCCTGGCGCTCGGAATGGAGAAGCTGAAGGATACCGGCTATGGAGGATTGCCGCTGGCCGGCGGTCTGGGTTATAAAACGCCCCTGGTAAGTGCAAACTTATCAGCTCCCGGCGGGTTTGCCATGATGGCCACAAAATATTTTTCTAAATACAACCTCAGTCCGCAGGACGGCAAAATGATGCTGGCACGGGTATCAGCCAAAAGCCATAAAAATGGAGCGTTGAATCCTAAAGCACATCTACGCAAGGAAATTACTGTAGAGCAAATTATGAACGCTCCCATCGTTGCCTGGCCTCTCGGGCTTTTTGATTGCTGTGGCGTGAGCGATGGTTCAGCTGCGGCCATTGTCTGCAGGGCGGATATGGCTAAAAAATTCAGGCCTGACCCTGTATTTGTCAAGTCTCTTCAAATCTCAGTATCCTCAGGTGAAGAGATGATGTATACCAAGTGGGATGGAGCACACGTAGAGCCAGCTTACCGCGCCGGCATTGCTGCCTACAAGGAAGCCGGTATTAAAAACCCCCGGGAAGAAATAAGCATGGCTGAAGTGCACGACTGCTTCTCGATTACCGAGGCAGTAACCATGGAGGATTTGCAGTTCAGTGCCAGGGGCAAGGTGAAGGAGGACATTGAAGCGGGTCGTTTCAACCTTGACGGCCCTCAGCCTGTTCAGCCTGACGGCGGTCTGAAGTGCTTTGGGCATCCTATTGGCGCCAGCGGTTTGAGGATGATGTACGAAATGTACAAACAGCTGCAGGGCAAAGCCGACAAGAGGCAGATCAAGGACCCGAAGATAGGGCTTACTCACAACATGGGCGGCTTCCCCTTCATGAACATCGTCAGCGTCTGCATCGTTGGCAAATAAGAGAAATAGGGAAGGAGATTGGACTATGGCTGTGTTTGTGGTTACTGATGATCTAAAGAAGTTAATCGGTCATGCTGAAGAGCCAATCGTTTATAAGCTAGAAGAAGGGGCAATACAGCGGTTTGCCCGGTCCGTAGGGGATTCGAATCCCTTGTATAACGATATTGAGTATGCTTCCCAGAGCGATTTCGGCAGGTTAATGGCTCCTCCTGCATTTCTCGGTTGGCCTGTTCACGCTGGCGGATTCGATATATTTAAATTCGTTGAGAAGCTGATCAAGGCGGGTGCCCCAATGGGCGTACTTGATGGTGGGGTGGAGTATGAGTTTTATGCCCCCGTTGGTGCCGGTGATGTACTGGTTTCCATTACTAAAATTGCGAATATCGAGGGGCGCGAAACTAAAATGGGTCCCACCATGGTTACCACCGTTGAAACTAAATTCACCAACCAGCGGGGAGCCCTCGCATTGATAATGCGTAACACGTTTCTGAACTTCTAAAAATATTGTGGATTATTGATACAGGAGGAATAATGGCCAAACAGCTTTATTACGAGGATATAGAAGTTGGGAGCGAAGTTACCCCGCTTAAAAAAATCGCCACGACCAGAATGTTGGTTCAATGGGCCGGAGCTTCGGGTGATTTTAATCCGCTCCACTATGAAGAGGACTTTGCTAAAAACCTGGGCGTCGGTCACCCCATTGTGCACGGCGCGCTCAAGCGGGCGTGGCTGGTGAACTTGATGACTGACTGGATCGGAGAAAAGGGAAAGTTAAAGAAATTGTCCTGCCGCTACCGTGGCATGGATTATCCGCGTAAAATGAAATCCTTTGATGAACCGCACGATGGTGAGACCTGGTGGTGCAAGGGTAAGGTCACTAAGAAGTCTAAAGAGGGCGACGAGTGTCTGGTTGAGTGCGAGATATGGGTAGAAAATGGAAAAGGTGATAAAACGACACCGGGCAATGCGGTAGCAGCCATGCCCTCAAAAGCAAAATAATTCACTCTTACTGATGAGGAAAAACATCGCTGGTTTTGATGCGGACTAAACATTTGGACCAGCGATGTTTTATAATAGGGGAAGGGGAAACAGGTGATTGACATGGTTAATATCATCCTCGCTTTTATTATTTCCATCATAATCAGCTATTTACTTGGTTGCATACCCACAGCATACCTGGTGGGCCGTGCCTTCAAAGGCGTTGATATCAGGCAGATCGGCAGCCATAACATGGGCGCTATGAATGCTTTTTATACGATAGGGTTCTGGCCGGGCATGCTGGTTCTGGCATCGGATATCGGGAAGGGCATGCTGGCCCTGATTTGCACGTATTTAATAGCAACATATTTGTTCCCAGTTCCTGCTAATCTAATTATTCCTATCGAAATGGTTGCCGGGGTTTCTGTGATTGCAGGTCACAATTTTCCTGTATTTCTCAAATTCAAGGGAGGTAAAGGTGGTGCCTGTGCCATAGGTGTATTGGCATTCTTGATTGCGCGGGTGATATGGATTGACATCGGATCTTCACGGATACCCATCCCTGTGGGGGATCTGATTTACCTGGGGTCTTTCCTGATACTCTTATTAATAACACGCTGGCCTACTTTCAGTTACGGTATATCTTTTCTTGTGTTTCCCCTAGTGGCATGGTTTGCATATAAAGACCCGGGTCTGACTGTATATGCGGTTTGCATTGCCCTCGTTCCTGTTTTGATGTATATCCCGCGTATCAAGCAGATCTATGGATCGGCAGGCGGCAATGTTAAAAGAGCGTTATTCAGGAAGAACCTCAAGGACAGGATGTAAGGCATCGCTGGTTTATATCCGCCGGAAGGGGTGCCCATCGCGGTCGAAGTCAGGTAAATAGTGCTCCGCGGAATCTGTCTCCTGGAGCCATCCATTCCCTAAACCCAGTTCCTCAACTATTTCCACAACTTCCCTGAATTCCCCATTATTGATTTTTCTTGAAAGCAGTGGCTCTTTATTGGCTAAATGGCAGGGGTAATATTGTGACATTATACTGACCGTGACATCTCTGGAAACCTGCATTGCCAGCCATTTCAGCGAATCTCCGCTACCGGCCAGATTGTTCGGCAGTATGAGATGACGAACAATCAATCCCTTTTGTGCGACACCTGAATTATCGATGACCAGGTTGCCAACCTGCCTGTACATTTCCTTAATTGCCATTCTGGATAGCTCTACGTAGTTTTTCACATTCGAGCATTTAAGCGCCCACACGTTCGAGGCGTACTTTATATCTGGTAAATATATATCAATAATCCCATCAAGTAGCTTCAAGGTAGGCATTGCATCATAAGCGTTAGTATTGTAAACAAGTGGGATTTTAAGCCCTGATGGTACTGCGTGACAGACAGCTTCAACTATTTGCGGCACAAAATGTGAAGGGGAGACCAAGTTGATGTTATGGCAGTCCGTTTCATTCTGAAGACGGACCATTATATTTGCCAGCGTTAAGCTGTCTATTTCATCTGAAGAGGCATACTCACCCTGGCTTATCTGGCAATTCTGGCAATATACGCACTTCAGATTGCAGTTGCGGAAGAAAATGGTCCCTGAACCCCTGCTTCCAGAAATTACAGGCTCCTCTCCGTGATGGTCGCAGTAGCTCGCGATGGAAACAAGCTGACCGGAACGGCAGAACCCCTTTTTACTCTCGAAACGGTTTATACTACAATTGCGTGGGCAAATATCACATTTGACCAGGCGTGACTTAAGTATATTTGCTCGTCTTTCCAATTCGCCAGATTCGTATAGCGAAATGTAGGAGGGTGTAAACTTATTATTTTTCACGACGCTTTATTTCTGTCCAGGAATGAAGTATATGGGTGTATCACAACTGTGTCAAAACACCCTATGTTCGATATTACAGGTACGTGTTGCGTCAAAATAAACTGTTACCGAACGGGTCATCATTGCCTTATAAATCAAGTTACCTAAATCTTATGAATTTTATATCGTTTACGTTTAATTTTGCTATCTTCTGTTTTCGGCAAGAGTATTGATTCAAATGGGTTTGTTGTGTATGATAATGCAGAGGTTTTGGTAAGGACAGGATAAAAAAATCCGGGGGGTGTGATCATATGACAAAATATATAATCGCCCATGATGTCGGGACCAGCAATAACAAGGCGGTACTGGTGGATTTAGAAGGTGGTGTCCACGGCAAGTGTATCGGTTCTTATGATATTAAGTACCCCGGCCCCGGATGGGCAGAGCAGGATCCGGAAGACTGGTGGAGAGTAGTGACCCGGACCACAAAACAGCTGATTGCTGAAACAGGCGTTTCACCAAGCGATATTCTTTGTATCGTTTATTCCACCCAGATGCTGGGCATTGTGCCGATGGATGGAAAAGGCAACCACTTAAGGCAGGCTATTATATGGCTGGATAGCCGGGCGCCTGAGGAAGCCAAATGGGTTATGAATAAATTCCTTGGCCCCAGTGTTTTTTCAGCTATCGCCGGGGCTACTATCAGCGGTAAGGACGGCATCCCCAAGCTGATCTGGCTGAAGAAAAACGAACCTGATATATATGCAAGGATGAAGTGCTTCCTGGATGTAAATGGATATCTTACCTACCGCAGCACAGGCAAAATGGTCATGGCTTGGAGCAATGCCTCCGGTTTTGGACTGGACTTGAGGAAGAAGACCTGGCTGGCGGCCATTTTCAAATACGTTGGATTCGATACTAAGAAACTGGCGCCACTTGTGCGTTCCACTGATACAGTGGGTGGACTGACAAAAGAAGCAGCGGAGCAATTTGGGCTTCTTGAGGGGACTCCTGTAATGGGTGGGGCGGGTGATGTAGCCTCAGCAGCTGTGGGTTCTGGTGCTGTGGGTGAGGGGGATGGCCATATAAGCATAGGGACATCGGCATGGGTTGGAGTGGTAACGAAAAAGACGCCGACGGGTAAAGATGGTGTAGTCAGCACGCATTCAGCTGACCCGGAAAAAGCCTTGCTCCTGGGACAGATGGAATTGGCGGGCGGCTGCCTGAGATGGCTGGGTGATGAAGCTTGCAGGATGGAAAAAGCCGATCCAGCTATAACTAATATATTCGGATTCATGGATAGCAAGGTTGAACAGGTTACAGCCGGCTCGGATTACCTTATATTTATGCCATGGATGTATGGAGAGAGAGCACCCATTTCAGATCCATATATACGCGGTGGTTTCCTTAATTTAACTCCCGAACATACACGTGAGCATTTGCTGAGGGCAGTCTATGAAGGGGTAGCTTATAACATCAGGTGGATCATTGAAATCGTGGAAAAGAAATTTGGCTTTCCTCTCCCATCTCTACGGATCATAGGTGGAGGTGCCCTGGGGCATCCCTGGATGCAGATTCTGGCTGATGTGACGGGCAAGAAAATAGAAACAGTGCGTAATACCCAGGAAGCAGGGGCAGTAGGAGTCGCCATGGCAGCTGCTGTGGGGTTAGGGATTTATAAAGATTTCAATACTTTAAAAAAGGTCGTCACCGTTGACAAAGTGTTTGTGCCACGGGAACAGAACCGGGAGGTATATGATTTTCTTTACTGCTCATATAAGGATTTATATAAAAACCTGGGTAAATTTTATTTAAAGCTTAACAAACAAAGGTGTGACCAAGCTGACGAAAATAGGAGGAGTTAATGAAAACTGATGAAATGTTAAGCCAACCGGTAGCTCTTCCCGATGGAATAGATTATGACGATTACGTCATCGGGACGTATACGATTACCTATCCCGCCCTTATACCGGTGGGGAAACTGGCTCCCTTGCTGGCGATTGAGCAGAGCACGGGTACCTGGGTCCCGGTACCGGGAGAGACGCCTGAAGTGCGGAGAAACCATGTTGCCAAAGTAATCGGTGTGTATGAGTTACCTGATTACGAATTCGAGGTTCCTGCCGGAATACAAGATAGGAACTGGATGGTACAAATAGCCTTCCCTGAAGTAAATATCGGGCAGCAAATCCCCATGATGCTTACGGCAGTGGTGGGGAACATTTCCATGGGAGGCAAGATAAAACTTGTAGATATAAGGTTTCCCAAGAAATATGTAGCCGGGTTTAATGGGCCAAAGTTCGGTATAGAGGGTATCAGGAAATTACTTGGCGTGAAAAAACGGCCACTGTTAAATAATATGGTTAAGCCATGCACTGGTTATCCGCTGGAAGTGGGCGCTGAGCTTTTTAGGCTGGCTGCCCTTGGTGGATGTGACATTGTTAAGGATGATGAACTGATAGCTGATGCTTCATTTAACTCGATGGTGGGCCGCGTGAAACGTTATATGGCAATAGAGAAGCAAGTGTATGAAGAGACCGGCGAGCATACTTTATATACCGTTAATATAACTGATAGTGTACCGAAGGTTTTCGAAAATGCACGTCGTGCAATTGAACTGGGTGCTAATGCCATTATGATCAATTATGTGGCAGTCGGCCTGCCGGTCATGCAGGCCATAGCCGAAGACCCCAAGATAAACGTACCGATACTTGCACATATGGATGTAGCGGGTGCCCTATATATGTCACCCTACCATGGCATGAGCTCACACCTGGTTTTGGGCAAATTGCCAAGGCTGGCGGGCGCGGATATAGTAGTTATTCCAGCTCCATACGGCAAGGCACCTGTGATAGTTGAAAAATTCAGTGCGGCAGCCAGGAATCTTACTTACCCGTTGTATAATCTTAAGCCAACCTGGCCAATGGCGTCCGGCGGTATAACACCTACCATGGTACCCAAGGTCATGCAGGAATTGGGCAACGATATCGTCATTGGATCTGGCGGTGGCATACACGCACATCCTGAGGGCCCGGTGGCCGGAGGGAAGGCATTCAGGCAGGCTATTGAGGCAACAATGAAGGGAATTTCTCTTGAAGAGTATGCTAAGACGCACAAAGAGCTCGCAGCTTCGATAAAGCAGTGGGCTGATCCGTTTAAAAAAGGCGTATAAATAAATAAGGAGGTTTAACCTGATGGCAAGAGTAACATTGTTGGGTGCATGTGGGGCTGTAGGCAGCGTTGCAGCAAAAATGGTGGTAGACAGCAAGGTTTTTTCTGAGATTGTCCTGGCGGATGTCAATTTAAAAAAGACAAAGGCACTCGCTGATACTTTTAAATCGAATAAGGTCACAGGCAAAGCTTTCGATGCTAATGATCATGAGAGTATTAAAAAGGTAATTAAGGGGTCGTCAGTTGTGCTCAATTGCGTGGGGCCATTTTATAAGTACGGGCCAAAAATACTCAAAGCGGCTATCGCATCAAAAGTTAATTACGTCGACGTTTGCGACGACTTTGATGCTACCATCGCGATGCTTGAGATGGACAGGGCCGCTAAGCAGGCCGGCGTGTCAGCTTTAGTGGGTATGGGCAGTTCACCGGGCATGGCCAACGTTATTGTCAGGTTCTGTGCAGATAATCTTTTTGATAAGGTGGAATCGGTGGATATTTACCACGCGCATGGTGGTGAAAAGTTTGAAGGCGCTGCGGTAGTCAAACACAGGATCCACTCAATGGAAGCGGACATACCCATGTTCCTCAACGGTAAATTCACCAAGGTTAAGCTGTTTGAAAAAAGCGGCAAAGCCCTGGAAGAGAAGACCGACTTCAAGGATGTCGGGACCTACAATGTATACGGCTATCCGCATCCTGAAACAATCACCCTCCCTAAATATCTAAAAGGTGTAAAGAGGGTTACTAACCTTGGCATAGTTTTGCCTCCAGCATATGCTGAACTTATTAAAGGGACAGTGAGGCTGGGCATTACGAGAGCGAAGCCGATAGAGGTACAGGGTAAGAAAGTCGACCCGCTTGAGTTTGCTGTCGCCTATATCCTATCGCAGCGGTCGAAGCTAACCAGGGAGGCAGGCCTTACACATGCCATGGGTTGCCTCAAGATAGTGGTCAAAGGCCGCAAGAAGGGTGAAAAGGACACTTACGTATTCCAGATGTCCTCGAGTGAGCAGGGAATGGGAGAAGGAACGGGGATACCCGCGGCATTGGGCACCATATTGATGGGCCAAAAGAAGATTAAGGGAAAGGGCGTGATGCCACCAGAAGCCTGTGTAAACCCCAACGATGTGCTGGAGTTAATTAAGACCAAGGTCAAGTTTGGCGGGAAATCTGGCAGTGTGCCGATAGCGATACGGCATATCGATAAGAACGGTAAATCTAAGGAGTTAAAATTATTCTAAAGTAGTTACGAAATTGTATTAGTAATGGGGCGCAACTATTACTGTGCGGTGTCCAAGACATACTATACAGTTTTTAAGGCGCCCTGTCTGAACTGATACCTGCTACGCTGGCAAGCACTTAAGGTCTGAGAATCGATTCAGTAAGGGGATAATGGTGGCTGAAATCGGGTGATTTATCCTAAACATTATATATAATATTAGAGTTAGCAGTTGATTGGTACAAGGTGTAAAACGGATGAAGATGAGATCGCTGGACGATGTAGAAAAAGAAGAAATCAGGGATCTTTTGGGCAAAGGCTGGCTGACCCATGACGGAATGTGGTTCTTCAGTGTCTGCAAGGAGCTCGGTGTCGATAAGGCCAATATGCTCAATAAGGCTGCCATAAAGACGATGGCTCCGTTTGAGGCTCAGAGGCTTAAGCAAGTTATCGGGCTTGGGAATGAGCAACTCGCAACCGTTGAAGATATCAGGGACTTCCTGAAAAGAGGACTGGAGTTGATCCTGCCGGTTTCCGTGTTCAACAAATCTCATTTCAGCATCCAGTCTAAAAACGTGTTGCACTGGGAGTGGGAGAAGAACGAGTGTTTTGCCTTTAAAGGCATGAGCCGCATAGGGGTTATTGATAAATACGAGTGCGGCGTCATGTACCGCATAGAGTGCTGGTTCGAATTACTGGGACTTAAATTTACTGCAAATCCAAAGCTTGACCGATGCCAGATGTACGAAAAAGGGAATTGCTCAGTGAATTACGAGTTCCATTTCTAAATTAAAGGCGATCAATGCTTGACTCAGGCAAAGCTAAATGCTAACCTGCATACACAAAACGCGCTGGGTATAAAACTAAATAGCAGCAGAATCTATCAATAAAAACGGGGTTAAGGAGGTTTGTTATGTTGGGCATGATGCTGGATGGAATCAGGGCTATTGACTTCACCACTACGGTTGCCGGACCTGCCTGTGCGCAATTCATTTCCCAGCTTGGAGCAGAGGTCATCAAGCTCGAGCCTCCGGGACGCGGCGATGACGCCCGCCTTTACCCGCCTTATAAGGGCAGCGTGTCAGCCTCTTTCTGCGCGGCAAATCTAGGCAAGAGGACAATAACCATCAATTTGAAGAAGCCGCAGGGAGTCTCCCTTTTTAAAGAGCTTGCTTCAATTTGCGATGTCTTCATAGAAAACTATACACCTGGTACCATGAAAAGGCTGG
>CAYLRS010000020.1:0-12093 GCA_964385895.1 uncultured Dehalococcoidales bacterium | reverse complement strand
GTGTTGTTTGAGGGTATTTCTTCATACCTTCGCCAATCATAACCACGGTGGTCTGTGGTGGTGGAATGGCGGGAGGTTGTGGTAGTGGAGGTGGAGCGAATGAAGGATATGGGGGGTACATCGGTGGTGGTGGGGGTGAACTATAAAGGGGTGGGGGATAGGGCGCAACCTCTGGCCTCTTGCTGCGCTTTGAGAGCGCATAAATTGCATAGATAACCCCGGCAATTACAGCTATTGTCAGCGTTATGGTTATCGTCGGCATCACATGATCAGGCTCCCATTTTATAGTTACGGTCTTGGGGCCATCTATTGTCTCGGTGCCGCTGGTAACAAGCGCTTTGAATTTGCCGCCGAAGAAGCCGAGGATTTCCGGCATGGAGACTTCAGGAGGATCGACACTCCATTTGGCTACGCTGCCGGTCTTGTACCAGCCTTCGCCCTGTGTATGTCCGTATTTGGATGCGACCGTGAGTTTAAAATAGATTTCATATACAGCGGTATATTTACCTGGCTGCGTGACGGCAACACTTAATACTTGAGATTTGACCTTGTCACCGCCCGGGACCAGCCAGTAGCTGAACCGGTATTGGGAATCAGCATCCCTGTCGACTGCTTCTGGAGCGGTTGCGTTTATAGGGACTCCCTCCCTGTACCAGCCCGAACCGGTGACCGAAGCAATGCCGGACGGTTCGCTTTTAAGATCGATGCTGTATTCCGGGAAGTAGTTGAAACGGACCTGGCTTACGCCCTCGGTCACGGTAGTAGAGCTGGATTCCGCTTTATAGCGGATGTCGCTCCTGGTGGGGTTGGCAACCACACTTTCAACTGCCACATTCACTGCAGTATCTGGGTCGAGCCCGGTGAGCTTTGCCGATTCGCCCCCGCGCAAGCTGCCCTTAGGAACATTGTTGACATAAAGCTGGGTCTGCCCTTCGGCCAGGCCTGAGGAAATGATTACCGTGACTTCAAAAGTGCCTTTCTCTACAGTCAGCGTGAAGCTTTGCGTAGCGGTTGTTGCGCCGCTGCTGGTGGCCGTCACCGTGAACGTATAGTTGCCCGCCGTGCCGCGCGCCGGGGTTCCTGATATCTGCCCGTTATTAAATATCAGGCCGGAAGGCAGGTTCCCGCTGGTCAAAGTATAGGTGATGGTACCCGTGCCGCCGGTGGCGTAAACGCTGCCCGAGTACGGTTGTCCCGCTATACCTCCCGGCAGGCTGGAAGTCGAAAAGGTAATAGGTGGGATCGTAATTACTACAATAAATGAGTCAGAGGTACTACCTGTAGCATGGCTGACAGTCACGCTAAGAGGGTACGATCCCGCTGCGGTGGGATAACCTGAAATAATACCCCCGGACGTGGACAGGCCAGGCGGCGGGCCGGATAGCCATGACAGAGACCATGATAGTGGTGGTGTGCACGCTGTCCAGTTGCATGTGGCTGAGAAGCTGTAACTATACTGTTTTCCTACTTCTCCGCTGGGAGGGGAACCCGATATAACCGGGGGTGCTGCCTCTACCCTGTCAGGAAAGGTGCTGGTAAACAAGCAAAGGCCGGCTATAGATGCGATTAACCACCTGAGAACGATTATATACGTTTGCCTCTCGCGCTTCACTTGATCTTAATCCATAATTATAAGAACGTTTATGCTTGTATTATAATAACAATTCATATCGTTGTCGATTTCAAAATGTGATTGGCAGAGCAGGGCTGGTCGAGGGTAATTATTTATTATGAATATTAAGCAATTATTAAGGGGCTGGTATCATTTCAGTTTTAAAGCTAAGCCGGCCGCCATGAAGTAGACCTCGTCTGCCTGCGCAGCAAGCTGCTGATTGGCTCTGCCCAGTATGTCCCTGTAGGCTCTACCAACCCTGTTTTCAGGAACGAGGCCAAGCCCCACCTCGTTTGAAACCAGTATTATGCTTGCCCTTTTTCTCTCCATGCATTTGAATATTGCATGTATCTCAGAGTCCACCCTTTTTTCAGCCTCTTTATACTTGGTTAAATCGCCCATGCTGTTGGCGACCAGTATGGTTATGCAGTCGATTATTACTGCGTCATACTTATATAACAATCTGCCGATTTTCCGTCCGGCGCCTTTGGGTGCTTCGATAGTATCCCAGCCCTGCGGGCGTGATTTTTTATGTTCCAGTATCCGCATCCGCATCTCTTCATCCAGCGGTTCCGCCGTGGCACAAAATAGGATCCTCTTGCCTGATTTCGAGGCGAGTTCCTGCGCGAATGAGCTCTTGCCGCTCCGGGCACCCCCCAGGATCAATATGTTTTTTTTAATTCTAGTATTCATAATCTGCTAAATCTCAGAACGGTAGCTTAAAGATGTAAGAGGACGGAATCGCAAGGGAAGAGCTGTTCAATATCAGGATTAAAACTAAACTCAGGACTTCGCCGATCTCGATCAAGGCACCGTAGTTATCCCCGCTTAATCCTCCGAACAGGCGGGTGAATAATAAACCCAGGCAGCATATAAGTAAAAATAGCCCCGCCATCAATACGAATCCCTTTAGCAGTCCGAGGAAAATGACTGATAGCAAAATGGACAATAGCGTAGCCGCCACAAATCCACCCCACCGTGCTCCGTTCCTGATAATAAAGCCCATCCCTGTTTTTTTGGCTGAAGGGAAAATCAATATGGCTCCGACCAGTGCCCAGCGGCTAAGCATGGGCATTATTAAAAGAGCTGTAAAGCCCGCCGCCTGGGTGATAGCAGCATATTTCGCAATTAAGATGAGACAGGCGCCCGTTATGCCGAAAGCACCCACCCGGGTGTCTGACATGATAGCCAGGCGCTGTTCCCTCGTCTTGCCTGTAACCATGGCATCACACGTGTCGATGAGGCCGTCAATATGATGTGCACCGGTCATGATGACCAGCGCAGCGACGAGTAAAATGCTGACCACGGGCACGGGCAAAATCAGCTGGAGAATATAACTTAGCCCTGCCAATATAGCGCCGAGGAGAATGCCCACCAGTGGGAAATAAGCCAGCGATCTGCCCAGTTGCTCCAGTCCCTCACCTTTACTTTTAGTAACTGGAAATACGGTTAAAAACCTGAGTGCAGCCAGGAAACCCAACTATTTAACCACCTTTTTAGCGTCATCGATGTCACAGACACCGGCTTCTTGAAACGTAGACATCTGTTTGAGCAGGTTCACCGCTGCCTGTGCCAGGAATATCCCGAATACGGCGCCGGTGCCCTCACCCAGGCGCATGTTGAGATTAAGCAAAGGTTTCAGCCCCATGTGATCAAGGCAGGTTAAGTGCCCGTTTTCGGCAGAGAGGTGAGACGCGATCAGGTAATCCTTCAATTGGGGGCATAGCCTGGTTGCGATAAGCGCGGCTGAACCTGATATAAAGCCATCGATTACCACCGCTATTCTGTGAGCTGCGCAGGCTAACATCACACCTGCAAGCCCGCCGATCTCAAAACCTCCCACTTTTGAAAGCACATCTATCGGGTCATCGGGATCCGGTCTGTTGGCTCGAAGCGCCTTTTCGATGACATCGATCTTGTGGGCAAGCTGCCTGTCATCGATACCGGTACCCCGGCCGGTTACCCTGGCTACCGGTTCCCGCGTGATGGCCGCTATGATGGCACTGGCGGATGTTGTTTTGCCGATGCCCATATCGCCGGTGCCGACGATATCCAGTCCCTTTTCAATCTCAGACTCAACTACGTCAACACCGGCTTCGATGCTATCAATGGCCTGTCTTCTTGTCATAGCGGGTTCTCGGGACATATCACGCGTGCCAAAATCTATCATTTTGCAGATCAGGCCATCGGTTGGCGGGAAACCACCGAGGACGCCCATGTCGACCACCACAACGCGGGCATTTATCGTCTTCGCCAGCACATTGATAGCCGCGCCGCCCCTTAAAAAATTCAGCACCATTTGCCTGGTAACATCCTGCGGATAGAGGCTCACCCCGGCATTTACCACGCCATGGTCGGCCGCCATCGTAATAATGGCTTTGTGCTCAATCGAGGGCATGGGTTCTGCCCTGATCCCCGCTATTTGAGCTGAGAGTGCTTCCAGTACCCCGAGGCTGCCGCGGGGCTTGGTCAGACTATCCTGCCTTTCCCGTGCCTTCTCCATCGCTGCCGTGTCAAGAGGTTTAATGCTTTTCAAGATACTGCTTAGCGTTCTCATTTCATCGATTGTCCCTTCAATAATCAATGCCCTTGCGCTGTTTTATGCCTTCGCTGAAGGGATGCTTTATCATGATCATTTCTGTTACAAGGTCAGCACGCTTTATCACTTCGGGCGGCGCCCTGCGTCCAGTCATCACCAGCTCCACGTTATCCGGCCTTTTTTGCATCAGGTCAAGTATCTGCTGCAGGCTGATAAAGCCGCGCCAGTGGGTTATGAAGATCTCATCCAGTATAACGACGTCGTAATCGCCGCTGACCAGTGCTCTTTCAGCATATTCCAGCGTCTGTCTTGCTTCGGCTATAAGCTGATCATCTGATTTCTTGAAGAGATCGCCCTTGCTGACCTGCACTATTTCGAATGGCTTGAACTTACCGGCAAAAAAGTGCTCGCCGCCGGGTTCCCCCTTCAAAAACTGTATAAGAATCACCTTCATACCCTGGCCTGCGGCGCGCAGGGCGAGGCCCAGAGCTGCGCTGGTTTTACCCTTGCCGTCGCCCGTATATACCTCAACCAGCCCTTTGAAATTCTTTTCTGCCATGAACTCCTCCAAAAACGATTTCATATACCTTTTTCATATCGAGACTTGTTCTCACAATTTCAGCCAGCCTATCGTAAATGGCATCTTTAACCAGAGGGGAGCCTTCCGAGTAAGGCACATTGCGTAAATTGCCGAGGTTTTTTAACAGGCGTCGCGTGAAATCATAATTATGAAACAGGCCGTGTATATGGGTGCCGAATACCGCTCCGCGCTTGTCTATTGCTCCATCGTTGTAAGAGCAACTTCCGTTCTGAGAAGAAAAAATATGAAAAGACGCAGTTTCGTTGACTCCCTTTGATTTGCCCATATGGATCTCATAGCCCCGGACACTGATTCCGTTCATGCCCTGTAGAAGCCCCGTGCCGGCAGTCACCGTAGCAAATATCTGCCTGGTAGTTTTACGGCGCTGGAAAACTATCTCCATATCGAGCAGCCCCAGGCCTTCTGCCTCGACCATTTCTGATTCCACACCGTGCGGATCGTAAATCCTTCTGCCGAGCATCTGAAATCCACCGCAGATCCCGATAACGGGCACCCCTTCCCGGGATTGTCCTGCGATTTCACGGGCAAGACCGGTACGGCGAAGGTGCTCCAGGTCAGGGATGGTGCTCTTGGTGCCCGGCAATACGATTAGATCGGGAGTTCCCAGCTCTCCGGTATTTTTCACATAGCGGACATTGCAGTATTCCGCCAGAGGATCGAAATCATCATAGTTTGATATATGCGGCAGCCGTATTATAGCAATGTCCATGCGTCCCGGGTGATTTGTTTCTAACCTTTCATCCAGGTATACCGAGTCCTCCTGGGCAATTTTTATGTCCCTGATGTAAGGGATCACGCCGAGTACCGGCCGTGCATAGCGTTTTTCCAGGAATTCGAGGGCTGGCTTGAGCAGCGTTACATCACCGCGGAATTTATTGATAACAAACCCTTTTATCAGGTTGCGTGCATTTATGGGAAGCAGTTGCATAGTGCCGACGATCGATGCGAAAACCCCGCCGCGGTCGATATCTCCGACGAGTAAAACCGGCGCGCCTGCTATTTTTGCGATGCGCATGTTGGCGATTTCTTTGTCCATCAGATTTATCTCCGCCGGGCTTCCCGCGCCCTCGATAACAACCACTTCGTATTCGTTACGCAGCTTTTGCAGAGACGCCTCTATCACTTTTAACAGATTCAAGTTGTGCCGGTAATAATGAACTGCATCAGATACTCCGTTTACCTTCCCGAGCACAACTACCTGGGAGGTCGCATCGGCCTGGGGCTTCAGTAGTATAGGGTTCATATGAACAGATGGTTCGATGCCTGCGGCCTCCGCCTGTACGGCCTGCGCCCTGCCTATCTCACCGCCTTCTTTGGTGACAAAGGAGTTAAGCGCCATGTTCTGGGCTTTGAACGGTGCGACATTATACCCATCCTGCCTCAGGATGCGGCAAAGGGCAGTAACCAGGATGCTCTTGCCAACCGAGGAAGCTGTGCCCTGTACCATCAAAGTATGAGCTTGCATAGTATTACCCCGAAATCTCTCTTATAGCTCCTACCAGCCTGCGGCAGTCCTCCATACTGCGGGGCCCGATTCGAATATGTTCTGGAAGCCCGAAGGATGAGCAATCGCGTACCATGAAGCCTTTGCGGAGGAGCCTGTCGCGGAACTCGCGCGCTTTGCCGACTCTGACCAGGAAGAAATTAGTCTGCGACGGGATGATTTGGAACCCAAAGTGCTCCAGCTCTTTTTCCAGGTACCGCCTGGATTTAAATAAACGGGCTGCGCTATTTTCAACAAAACGGCGCTGTCTTAATGCTGCGATGCCGGCCTTCTGTGCCATGGAATTGACGTTCCAGGGTGGCCGCACTTTCCTCAAAACGTCGATGACGCTCTTTGAGGCAACCCCGTAGCCCAGGCGCAGTCCGGCTAAGCCGAAGTCCTTGGTCATGGAACGGACTATTAACAGGTTTTCGGCACCGATTAAATTAAGCGAATTCCAGGTACCGGCTGTAAATGCGATATAAGCCTCGTCGAGGACGATCAAAGTACTGCTGAAAACAGACGCTATTTTCTCAACAGCCTGCATATCCAGGTATTGGCCCGTTGGATTATTGGGGTTGCACAGGAAGATAGCTGCTGGCTCGTGTTGTCGCACGAATTTGATGAATTCGCTGATATCAAGCCGGAAGCCGTTTTGTTCCCTGAGAGGGAACTTGATAGCCCGCGCATTGACAAGTTTGCAGGCAAGCGTATATTCTCCGTAGGTCGGTGAGGGGATTACCACGCGATCCCCTTCACCCAGGTAAGCCAGCGCGGCAAGCCGGATCAATTCAGTTGAGCCGCTGCAGGCTATGAGGTTATCTGCGTTTACTTCAAGCGCAGTTGAGAGTGCCTTGATTAACTCGATGGCATCACTGTCTGGATATATTTCCAGCGGCACGTTCCGGGTGGCTAAGTAAATAGCCATGGGGGGCTTGTAAGGATTACAGCAGGTGCTGAAATCGAGTATCTCACGGGGATCGAGATGTCTTCCGCTGAGTTCGGCATAGTTAATGCCGCCGTGCTGGCAAACCGAAATTTTATCTATATGAGGCTTAGCCCGCAGCAATACTAATCACCTCTCTGGCCACAACCAGGCTGCTCCATATTACCGCTGACATCAGCATGATATTTTGTGATCGGCTTATGGCAGCTATTGACAGCTCTTTTTCATCAGTGCCCAGTATGTAATATCCGGCTTTTTCCAGTTGTACGCCCAGCGCGCCGGCCATGGCACCCATGGTCCACCCGGCGTTGGGGCTCTCGGTCTTACTATGCGCTCCGACCATCGTATTCCAGGCGTTTTTTACATCGTTACGCGAGATGGCGGCGGCCACCACGATAAGCAACGCGCTCAAGCGGGCTGGAATGTAATTGACAATATCATCAAGCCGTGCAGCGAACTTGCCTGTGTATTCCCAGTCGCCGTGATAGCCGATCATGGCATCGAAAGTATTGACTATCCTGTAGGCGACTGCGCCGGGCAGCCCGAAGATGGCGTAGTAAAAAAGCGGCGCAACGAAGCTATCGCACAGATTTTCGGCGCATGATTCGATTGCTGCAGACATGAGTTGAAGCTCGCTCAATAAAGCAGCATCGCGGTGCACCAGCGCCCTGACTTCTGACCGTGCGTTTGTAACATTGTTTAAACTCAGGCTGATCTTCACTTCGTTTACGGCCTTCCAGAGTCCGCGCAGAGAGAACGTATTTTTCAGTACGTAAGCCGAGAATAGCACGTATATTACGGTATTAAATTTATGCAGATAAATTGAGAGTATCGCTACGGGGACAATAATCAAAGCTGCCGTAACAACAACCATGCCCAGGCCATACATAAACTGGCGTACCCTGCCATGGCCGGGCGCGAATTTTAATTGAAATGAAATAAATTTGCCCAGCCAGGCCACCGGGTGGAACCGGTTGGGCGGTTCCGCAAGCACAAGATCCAGCAGCAAGGCAATCACAAATATTAATAAGTCGGTCATGGCAAATTTTTATTTACTTTTCTTGGCGCGGGAGGTAACTACTGCTGTAGGCAATCCGTTCAGCGGGTGCTGATAAACCTGGACATCCGCACCGAAAACCATCCTGATAGATTCGCCCTTTATCACATCTGCCGGCGTTCCCTGTTTCCAGACTTGCCCGTCCTTGAGCATGATCAGCCTGTCGCAGTACTGGGAAGCCAGGTTCAGGTCATGCAGCGCGGCAACCACCGTAAAATTTTTATCCTGGCAGAGCCCCTGTAAAAAATTGAGCGTCTCTGCCTGGTAGTTGATATCCAGGTTGGCAGTAGGTTCGTCGAGCAGCAATACCTGCGCTTCCTGCGCCAGCGCGCGAGCGATGATAACCCTTTGCCTTTCGCCTCCCGACAATTCATTCACCCTCCGCCTGGCAAGATGCGCCGTCTGCGTGATTTCCATGGCATCCAGGGCTATGCCGATGTCTTTTTCACCTTCATACCTTAAAAGGCCGAGGTGAGGCGTACGTCCCATGAGGACAATTTCCATCGCGGTGAAAAGATCGGGCAATACCGGGTTCTGAGGTACGAAGGCTATTTTCTTGGCCAGGTTTTCACGCCCATATTTAATAATGTTTAAACCGTCGAATCCAACGAAGCCCATGCAGGCGTTTATCAGTCCCGCCATGCCCTTGAGCAGTGTAGTTTTACCCGAACCATTGGGGCCGATTATACCCAGGAACTCGCCCGCTGCAGTTTCCAGATCGATATCATGCAGGACTTTTTTACTGCCGTAGCCAAAGCATGCATTTATGAGAGTTAATTTTGACATTAAAATATTGCCTTCTTCTTTTGCATCAACAGGTATATGAAAAAGGGGGCTCCTATCAAGGCGGTTATTATACCTACAGGGATCTCTGAGGGGGCGAGGACTGTTCTGGAGACGGTATCTGCCAGTATCAGGAAGCTGGCTCCCATTATGGGGGCGAGAGGCAGCAGGAGCCGGTGATCAGGCCCGAAGAGAATGCGGATAGTGTGGGGGATTATGATGCCGACGAAACCTATTATGCCGCAAAAACATACGGCGGCAGCCGTGGCCACCGTGGCAGCGGCCAGCAGTATCAGCTTCACTTTCTCCACGTTGATCCCCAGCTGCTGCGCCTGCTCCTCGTCCAGTTGCATCACGTTAAGCGGGCGGGCAAGCAGGCATATGATGATGATCCCAACAAGTATATAAGGTGCCATAATGGACACCCGCCACCAGTCGGCCAGTGAAAATGTGCCGAGCAACCAGAATATGATCCCGTGTGCGCTATCTCCCGATATAATCAGTAAGTATGAAGTGATCGAAGCTAAAAACGCACCGATGGCAACTCCTGCGAGTATGAGTGTGGTCATGGGCAGGGTCTTCCCCACCCTGGCTATGAAATATACGGCGGCAACACAGAGTATTGCTCCGCTAAAAGCAAGCATAGGTATTATAGTTTCAGGAATGCCCGCCGGTATGAGGAACCCGAAAACTGCACCCAGCGCCGCGCCTTGCGATATCCCGGTGAGGTAAGGGTCCGCAAGCGGGTTGCGGAACATGCCCTGGTACGCCGCGCCGGAAACTGCGAGCCCGGCGCCGACAAGGCCTGCCATGAAAATACGGGGCAGCCGGACATCAAAGAAAATAGTCTGCATGCTGGCTGTAAACGCGTTTGCTGTATCCAGGGAAAATATCTTCGCTAGCAGCATACTGAATATCGCATTAAGCGGTATCTCTGTGCTGCCCACGGTTCCGGCAAATATGATCACGCAGAGCAGAGCCAGGGACGAGCCACCCAGCACCAGTACGTTGCTGTAAAGCTGCAGCCTGTGCAGCTTGAATTCGCTTTCTGCGACGTTTCCCCTGTGGATTTCCAGTTCCATCTGTTTTAATTCGTTAAAATCGGGTTCGTTATTTATTGCCGCCAAACGCCTGGGGATATATGAAACCTGCCATTTGTTCCAGCCCGGATACGGCCCGTGGGCTGAATCGATAAACGAGATCACCATCCATCTTGAAAACACGGTTGTTTTTAAGGGCGCTTATATTTTTCAGGCGCGGTTCAGTGATGATGTAGTTCCATAACGGGCTTTCGGTTTTTTCCATGCCCACCGGTATTATGATGACCTCCGGATCGCGGCTTATAATCGTTTCAAGCCCGATGGCTTTATAACCCTCGATATCGTTAGCGATGTTGTATCCCCCGGCGTTTATAATCTGGTCATTAATAAGCGTACCGCTACCGGCAGCCATGAGGGGGTCATGCCACAGCAGCAGTAAGACACGCGGTTTTTTGTCCGGTGGCAGGGCTTTTGTTTTTTGAGAGATAGCCTCGATCCTGTTTTTCAGGCCTTTGACCAGGTCGTTTGCTGCTCTTTCACTGCCGGTTATTTTGCCCACCAGTTCGATGTCAATGAGTATTCCGGCAAGCGTCTTGGGGGTCAAGGTTACAACCTTAAATCCGATTTTTTGTAACGCGGGCGTAACATTTTTACTGTGTATGTCGGCGGCCAGTATCAGGTCAGGTTGGAGGGCAACTGCTTTTTCGATGTCAACTGTGCTGAAGCCGCCCACGCGGGGCTTGTTGAGTGCATCAGGCGGGTAGTTACAGAACTCGGTTACACCGACCAGACGATCTTGAAGGCCCAGGGTATAAACGATTTCGGTATTGCTCGGCGCCAGTGAGACTATTCGCTGCGGGATTGTATCTATTCTTACAGGGTTGCCCGTGTCATCGTAGACGTCACCCGGCTGAAAAGTAGGAGTGCAGCCGTGGATTAATGAGCAAATAACTAGAACAATCGCGTATGTTATCTGTCCGACTCTATTTTTCATAGCAATATCGCTCTTTACAAAATAAAAAACCCTGCTCCTGTGAGCAGGGGGATTTAATAAATAATAAATCCCACCCCCTGGCTCCGCGGAGGTAGCTTTTTTCAGCAAGGTGGCGTTCTGACTGTTACAGCAGGCGGGACTGTGCCGGGATTGCACCGGCTTGCGCTCCTATTAAGCCCAGGGTCACCCCTGAACGCCTTGCTTGATTATTCAGTTGGCCTAAAGAATATCGGGTTGCCGGGTGAAAGTCAATTGAGTTAAAAAATTTGCTTCTATAATGATTTGCAAGGTCTCTCGAACTCAAAACCGGCAAATCCTTGACAGTAACCGATGGGTAAAAAACTTTGCCATCAATACTCAGAGTATGTATAATCAGGCCGTTTATAAACAAGTTACTCATGTAGAACGCATATGAAAGCAATTGTACTTTCCGGCGGCAGGGGCACCAGGCTAAAGCCCATGACCCATACAACGGCCAAACAACTTCTGCCGGTAGCCAATAAGCCCATCCTTTATTACGTATTAGAGCAGATTATAGAGAGCGGGATAAAAGACATCGGCATCATCATCTCGCCTGAAACCGGGGAGGAGATCAAGAAGGCCGTCAATAACGGCCCGGATTGGAAAGCTGATATCAAATTCATAGTTCAGGCACAGCCGGCCGGGCTGGCGCATGCCGTGAAAACCGCCCGGGAATTCCTCCAGGATTCACCATTTCTCATGTTCTTGGGTGATAACCTCATACAGGATGGTGTAAAAAAGTTTGTAAGCGAGTTTCAAAGTAAATCCCCTGATGCGCTGGTGCTTCTAAAGGAGGTCGAGGACGCCCGCCTCTTCGGCGTTGCCGAATTGGACGGAGGCGGTAAGATAATCAAATTGGTTGAGAAGCCGAAGGAGCCCAGGAGCAACCTGGCGCTGGTCGGCGTCTACCTCTTCAAGCCGCATATCCACAAAGCCATTGACCGCATCAAGCCCTCCTGGAGGGGCGAGCTTGAGATAACCGATGCCATACAGGAGCTTCTCAATATGGGTCACAGC